>JAHHII010000012.1 GCA_019358855.1 Timaviella obliquedivisa GSE-PSE-MK23-08B
GAACAAAGATTATGAACACCTTCCGCAGACCTCAGAGACTCTGATCTATCTGGCGATGATCCGGATTATGGTGAGGCGATTGGCGTAAAATCTGACTTGCCATAACTTTTCAAACATCCTCTAACAGCAGGAGAAGAAAAAATAGTTGATTTGTTGGCAGAGGTGCAGCAGTCAGGAGAAGACGTAGGATTTTTGGTACATCTAGAGGCGCAGTCCTATACCGAAGCCGACTTTGCCCGTCGCATGTTTTTCTACTTTGCAAGGCTCTACCAAAAATACCGTCAGCGGGTATACCCCATTGTCGTCTTCTCATTTGATGAACCCTATCGAGCAGAAGCCAATTGCCATATTGTAGAATTTCAAAATCGCAAGGTTTTAGAATTTAGCTTTGAGGCAATTCAATTAAACCGCCTTGATTGGCGAGACTTTCTGAGTCAGCGCAATCCTGTTGCGGCAGCACTAATGGCAAAGATGCAAATCATGCCAGAAGATCGTCCTAAAGTTAAAGCAGAGTGTCTGAGAATATTAGCAACCCTACGTTTAGATGCAGCCCGAACTCGTTTGATTTCGGGTTTCGTAGATACTTATCTTAGGCTCAATTCTACTGAAGAAACTCTGTTTCAAGCAGAGGTTGCTAAAATTGAGCTAAGCGATCGGAGAGAGATTATGCAAATTGTAACAAGTTGGATGCAGCAGGGCATTGAGCAGGGCATTGAGCAGGGTGAGCGATCGCTAATCTTTCGGCTATTAGGGCATCAAGTAGGAACAGTGCCTGATGAATTAGTCGAGCAATTAAATAGGCTGTCTAGAGAACAGTTAGAGTCTCTAGGTGAAGCGCTGCTGGATTTTGGTGGATTGGCAGATTTGGAGCATTGGCTAGTAGAGAATGTTTAAGTTAATAATGAGTTCGCGGAGATGGGTAAAAGTTTGGCTCATAGGCAAGAACGCTAATGAGAAATAAAAATAATGGATAAGAGTGTCTACTTAGGAATCGATTTTGGTACCTCTGGGGCACGGGCGATCGCCATCAATGTCCATAAACAAGTCCAGGCTGAAACTCATATTCGTTTTGAACAATCTCCTCCAGATCTAGCAAACTATTGGCGGACTACACTCTTTCAATTAATTTGCCAAATTCCTCTAGACATTAGGCAGAATATTCAAGCGATCGTCATTGATGGCACCTCTTCTACGGTAATTCTCTGCGATCGGCAAGGTCAGCCCTTAGCGGCTCCCATTCTTTATAACGATGACCGAGCAGCGGCAGTGCTGCCCCAGGTGAGAGCGATCGCCCCGTCCAATCATCCGGTGATTAGCGCCACTTCGAGTTTTGCAAAACTCCTTTGGTGGGCTGCTTCCTTTTCCTCAACAGCCGCCTATTTTTTGCATCAGGCAGATTGGCTCTCTTTTGAACTGCACGGGCAAATTGGCATCACAGATTACCACAACGCTTTAAAGTTGGGGTATGACGTTCAGTCGCTTTGCTATCCTGATTGGCTTCAAAACTCACCGTTTTATCTCCCTAATGTGGTTGCTCCAGGGACGGCGATCGCTCCTATTCTGCCTCACCTTAGCATCGCGCTTGGCTTGCCTGCTGACTGCATCATTCGGGCAGGCACGACAGACAGCATTGCGGCATTTTTGGCGAGCCGTGTACAGACTCCGGGTGGAGCAGTGACTTCGTTGGGGTCAACCTTGGTGCTAAAGCTGTTGAGCCGAACTAGGGTTGACCATGGACAGTCGGGCATCTACAGTCATCGGTTAGGCAACTTGTGGCTGGTGGGGGGCGCATCCAATACGGGCGGTGCAGTGCTGCGGCATTTTTTCAATGATGCAGCACTGCGGCGGCTGAGTCCATTAATTTGCCCTGAAACAGAAAACCCCCTGGATTATTACCCATTGCTGAAGCCCGGAGAGCGTTTTCCTACAAATGATCCTAATCTGTCGCCACGACTAGAGCCGCGCCCTAGTTCACAGGTAGAGTTTCTGCACGGTTTGCTTGAAAGCATGGCTCGGATTGAGGCGAAGGGTTATGGGCTGTTGCAAGAGTTAGGCGCAACTCCGTTGACCCATGTTTATACCGCGGGAGGTGGGGCAAAGAATGAGGTGTGGCAGAAATTGCGATCGCGCCATCTCAAGGTACCTGTGGCACGATCGCTTCAAACTGAAGCTGCCTACGGGACTGCCCTTTTAGCCTTATCGTCTTCCTAAAAAATGGATTTAATCGGTTCTCTGCACTTGCTACGATCGGCTATCAGCACTCTTTACCTATTTCTTTGATAGAGGCAAGCTGACACAATAAAAGAACAAACGAGAGGAAACCAACCTATGAAATTATTCGGCGCTCAATCTATTTATGACTGGTACCGTGATGTTATCCGTAACCCTAAATATCGCTGGTGGATCATTGTAGGTAGCTTGGCATACATTATTAGCCCAATTGATATCGCTCCCGACTTTATTCCTATCATTGGTCAGGTCGATGATGTGTTAATCATGACACTGTTGGTTTCTGAAGTTTCTCAGCTTTTGATTAACCGTGTGAAAACGATGAAAGGCAAAGAGTCTGTTGTAGATGCTACAGCCTCAGAGAATAACCCAGTTGAGGTTAATGCAGTCCAGGTTGATTAATGTTTGTATGTTTTCAAATCTACTTAACGTCTCAATTGCAGGCATCTTGCCTGCTTTTTTTTGTCAAAAATATTCCGTGCTATTAATGGCATGTGCTGTCAGTAAGTTTATAGAAATAAAGCATCAGGTTTGCCTAAAACATTGAACACCTATGCGATCGCAGCTTCTTATGATTAAACTTGGCTTGACAGTCAGGAGAAGTCGTGTATGTCTAGCAATTTGTTAATATAATCCTTATAGCCAGAACCTTTTCACAACTTAGGTCAGCAACTTAAAAGTGCTGAGCGATTTGTGAAAAATTGCGCGATCGAATTAATACTATTTATTAATTTGCTAAATTTGAAGCTTTAATTAATAATCTAACTATTATTAAAATAACGTTTGGGGCTATATTCTTTACATGGCTCAGATAGTTAGCCCCAAATTCTTCATCAGAGATTGCAAGGAAACTTCGGAAGCAATGAGTGAAAATTCGCCTAATTCGTTAACAGGAAAAGCACTACTTCAAAAAGTCAAAGAGCTTGCTCACTTACCCCGTCGGGAAAAAGCAAGACGCTGTGGTTACTATACCTCTGGGAAAAACAACCAAACCCGTGTGAACTTGGCTGATTTCTTTGAAGCACTTCTAGAAGCAAAAGGTACAACCCTTAGCGCCGAGGGTTCTAAAGATGGTCGGGGGCGAGAGCCAACTTACCGCGTTAGTGTCCATAAAAATGGACAAATTGTGATTGGGTCAACGTACACCGAAAAGATGGGCTTGAAAGCAGGCGACGAGTTTGAAATCAAACTGGGCTACAAACATATCCGCCTCAATCAAATTGATGCAGGTGATGCCTAAAAATCTTAGATTGATAGATTCTTGTTTTTCAACTGACGGGGCAAAGTAATCTTTGCCCCGCTTTTGTTTTGACTAACTTTTATCCGGTAGATTATGAGGAGTAAAGATGGATCTTGCCAATTTAATCACTGATTTAGCTCAGGCTTCTGCGGCTCTCCAGATACTCGCTTTTTTTGGGGTTTGGTTAGTTTTGTGGTTACCGATCGCCCTTCCCCTAGCGATCGCCCTTAAATGGCATCCTCCTCAACCTTTGACCCTTTCCCAAAAGCTGCCCCTGTTGGCATCGCTTTACCTAATTGCGCCCTTGGTACTCTGGGGATTTGCGGCACTGGCTGGCGCATCTTTTGCAATCTATGGATTGCCATGGAAACTCTCGGTTCTACGCTCGCTGGCTCAAGGAGTGGGGGGAGGAATCTTGGGTTTGGCGATCTTGTTAGGAATTGAGAGGGCTTTGGGCTGGGTGCGTTGGCAGACCCCTACCCAGAGTTTAGCTAAGACATTGATTCCAACCCTAGGCTTAGGTATTGGGGTCAGCCTGACGGAAGAACTGATTTTTCGAGGCTTTTTACTTAATCAGTTGCAGCAAGAGTATCTGCCCTGGATTGCTGCAACGATCGCCAGCCTGATTTTTGCTGTATTACATTTGGTCTGGGAAGGGAAGGAGAACATTCCTCAATTGCCCGGTTTGTGGCTGATGGGCATGGTATTGGTGCTAGCCCGTTGGGTAAATGGGGGCGAGTTAGGGTTGGCATGGGGGCTGCACGCTGGATGGATATGGGCGATCGCCACGATTGACACAGCAGAACTAATTTCGCCCACTGGAAAAGGCGCTGCCTGGCTAACAGGTTTTGGGGGTAAACCCTTGGCAGGAATAATGGGGATTTTGTTTTTACTAGGAACGGGTGGGGCGCTGGGGTTAATGGGCGGGTAATTAGGATGCTAATCGGGTACGTCAAATAACACTGTGGTCATGTAGCGGTATGCCCATTCGGCTCCGAAGGCTTTTTCTAGCACGCGGCGGGTTTTGTCGTTTTGCTGCTGTTGGTTGCAGTAGTGATGCTGCCCAGCTAGAATTTCCGCTTGTTTTTCGGGAGTCGGTGGGGTAGCGATCGCCTGTTGGCAATGAATTTCTAAATATTTTTCAATGCGATCGAGAAACTGCTCTTCTTCATCGGGGCTATTAGGGCGAACCAGCACACAAAACTCAGAAAAAATATCGCCCCAAGCCGGAATCGTGCGGGCTTGAGAAAACTCTAGAGAGGGGAGTAGGCTCAGGCGCGATTGATACAGCGCAGGAAGGGTGCGATCGGGGTTAACGGGGGAGAGATCCACAATAGCCATGCTAATCTGCTTCCGTACCCCGACCAAATCCGTGCCAAACATCGGCAAATCATATTCAGGACGAGGAAACATGACACAGTGTAAAATATCGAGCGAGTTGCCGATTTTTGCCAGTTCCATGTGCATCTTCCGAAACTGTGGCGTTTGGTAGCAATGGTTCTCAATCACCAGCTTTTCATCTTCTAGCCGTCCTTCCACATAGCCCAAATCTTCTGGCAACTGATAAGGCGACAGATCTAAATGACGCTGCCAAATAGTTTCTATAGAATTCGCAAGCTTTTGAATGAGCGGATGCTGTTGCTCACGAATTGAGTCTGTTGCGGAAGAAGGCATGATGTAAAAATGAGGACACTAAATGCTGAGTCCCAGTAGATTTCAGGATACCTTACCGCGGATAGGCAATGTTGGTTGATTGCGCTGAACTCGAACAGAACCCGATATATTGAATGAAGATAAACGACAGGAGATTCCTATGTTTGGTCTAGGATGGCCGGAAGTTGGATTGATTTTACTGGCAGCAGTCGTTGTCTTTGGGCCCAAAAGAATCCCAGAGCTAGGAAGCGCTTTAGGCAAGACGCTACGAGGATTTAGAGAAGGCATAGATAGCTCTGTCGAAGAACAAGATGATGAATTTGATGCTTAATTGCTAGAGCATGAACTAGAGGGACAGAGATTCTCTGCCCCTTTCTTTTCCCATTAACCCCCTGATTGCACGTACTTAATTCCTTCTTTGACCTCAATAGCCTGGAACGGATTACTGCCATTAACCGAGCCATGGCGAATGGAATGGGAAGCTTCAGGGACGGCTTTCAAGCCCTGCTCTGCGACGATCGCCTTAGGCAAGTCGAGATCAGGTTTAGGATGACGGGCTTCAATAAGGCTAATGGCGCGGCTGACGGTTTCTGGCAAGATGACGACAAGACTGCTAGCAGGAGCTTGGTCTAGCATCGTGTTGATTGCTTCCGTTTCGTTGATGATGACTTCATAGGAAAGGGTTGTGCCGCTCTCTAGGATGCCCTGGACAATGAGTTGTGCCGCTTCCCCCTGAGGGCGACCCCGGGTATCATCGTCTTCTTTAACAATGATGCGATCGAATATTTCGGCAGAAAGCTTTCCCAGGGTAACAAAATCCTCATCACGGCGATCGCCTGGCCCTCCGACTACACCAATTCGTTCTCCCGGCCAATTTTGCACAAAATCTCCCAATGCCTTGTAGCTGTGCGGATTATGTGCATAATCGACTAGCACATGGTAGTTGCCCAGGTTGAACAAATTCATCCGTCCGGGTGTTTGGTTAACCGACGCTTGAAAAGTTGCTAACGCCGTCCGAATATCTTCAATTCGGACACCCTGCGCAAATGCGGCCAGACTCGCCGCCAGGGCGTTGGCAATCATAAACGGAGCGCGTCCTCCCATGGTTAATGGCACGTTCACGGCTTGTTCAATCCGCAATGTCCAACCCCCCTTCAAAATAGAGAGATAGCCATTTTCGTATACAGCCGCCAAGCCGCCCTGGCGCGTGTGTTTGCGCACCAGTTCGTTATCTGGGTTCATTGTAAAATAGGCAACCTGTGCTTTTACTTGGGTCACCATTGCCGCGACTAGGGGGTCATCGGCATTAAGAACTGCATAGCCATTAGGACGGGCTGTTTCGACCACGACGCTCTTAAGCTGAGCCAGGTCTTCGACGGTTTCAATGTCGCCAATGCCCAGGTGATCGGCAGCAACGTTCAGCACAATGCCCACATCACAGGCGCTGAACCCCAAGCCCGATCGCAAGATACCGCCTCTGGCAGTTTCTAACACAGCAATTTCAACCGTCGGATCTTGCAAAATGACTTGAGCGCTTTGAGGCCCCGTGGTGTCACCTTTCTGAACCAGGTAATCGCCAATATAAATGCCATCAGTAGTGGTGTAGCCAACTACCTGGTTCGTTTGTCTAAAGATATGAGCCAGGAGGCGTGTCGTCGTGGTTTTACCATTCGTCCCCGTGATCGCCAAAATAGGAATGCGACTTTGGGCACCGGGTGGAAATAGCATATCAAGAACGGGTTCGGCAACGTTGCGGGGAATGCCTTCGCTGGGGCAAAAGTGCATCCGAAACCCAGGAGCCGCGTTGACTTCAACAATCACCCCGTCTACTTCGTGGAGCGGTCGGGAAATATCAGACGTAACAACATCAATTCCGGCAATATCTAGCCCAATCACCTTGGCAACGCGCTGAGCGATCCAAATATTTTCGGGGTGAATTTCGTCAGTGCGATCGATCGCTACGCCGCCCGTACTGAGGTTAGCAGTGGCACGCAGATAGCAAATTTCTTGAGGCTGAAGGACTGAGTCAAGGGTATAGCCTTGACGCTCTAGCAAGTCCCAAGAAGTGCGGTCTAGCTCAATACGAGTGAGAATGTTAGCATGACCGTCACCGCGACGAGGATCGCTGTTTGTAACTTCAATCAGTTCAGCAATCGTGGATTGACCGTTGCCAATGACATGAGCCGGAACCCGTTCGGCAACGGCAACGACTTTACCATCAATGACTAAAACCCGATGATCGCGCCCGACATAAAAGCGCTCAACGATCACGCCTTTAGAAACAGCTTTGGCAGCGTCGTATGCCTCTTCTGCAAGTTTGGAATCGTTGATGTTAATGGTGATGCCGCGCCCGTGATTACCATCTAGAGGTTTGATGACAATAGGAAATCCGCCGACATGGGCGATCGCCTGTTCCAGTTCATCCAAATAATGAATTACGGTTCCACGCGGCACGGGCACGCCGATATCGCTTAAAATTCCCTTCGTTCCCTCTTTATCAGAAGCTAACTCTACGCCCAAAACGCCTGTGCCACTGGTTAACGTTGCCTGAATCCGCTTTTGATAGACTCCCTGCCCAAATTGGATCATGGCTCGGCTGCTCAACGCTGTCCAAGGAATCCCTCTGATCTCGGCTTCCTTCACAATATTTTCGGTACTCGGCCCTAAAGATGCTTGCGCCCAAAAATCTTGCAGATCCTTCAAATCATGCATGAGTTCAGCAGGCAAATAGTGTCCCGTGGTAACAATGCTTTGACAAAGGCGAACGGCTGCCCGCATGGCATATCGTCCTGCCTGTTCATCTAGGTATTCAAACACTACTTGATACACCCCAGCATCGGCAGTCTCGCGGGTACGCCCAAAGCTAACTGCCATACCTGCTAAAGTTTGTAGCTCTAGCGCCACATGCTCAACAACATGACCTAGTCGGGTGCCTTCCTTAACGCGCTCTAAAAAGTTACCTTCAGGCTCACAGTCTTGGATGGAGCGATGATCTACTAAACCAGGCAGCAGTTCGACGAGTCCTTCGTAAAATCCCGAAATTTGGTGGGAAAATACATCGGCTAGATCTTCTAAATCTAAACGAAGAACAATTAATTTTTCATGTCGAATGCTCCAATAGTTTGGACCACGCAGCGTTTGGGTTTTGAGAATTTTCATAACTAAATCACTGAGTTGTTTCGATGTAGAGCAACAATTGCAGTAAGCGCAATAGCAGGTAAGCGTCTAGTCTGAACCTTTAAGAAGCTCATTAACCGTCCAGGATGAACAGTTTTGAAGATTAGCAGGCTTAATGTTTTGTGAAAGAAATTAAGCACTGCTTCACCTTAGGTATGAGTATGACTGTAAAACTTAATCCGATTCCCTAACTCACTCAGTCCAGATTAATCTACAGCCATTCTTCAACAGTCTCTCAACTTTTTCCTTTCTACTCCTGACTGACAGCAGACTGCGCCTAGTTCTCGATCGCCATAACCTTCCGATGATGATAATCATAACGATCGCCATGACTCAAAATATGGACACGTAAGTTATGAATACTGATAGGGTCAGTTGAGCCCACGGTCGGAAAGTTAGCAAATAAAGCTTCTGCGGGGTCAACAACAGTGACTGTGCCTTTGCCAATGACCTGGAAAATGCCGCTACTTTCAAACAAGGCACAGGTATCTTCATCAATTCCAATCCCCAGCTTATCAGGATGGGAAGCAACTGCACTCATTAACCGCGCCATCCGGTTACGGTTATGAAAGTGCTGATCAACAATTACTTCAGGAACAATACCTAAGCCAAGAGTCATATCGACTAGGGCACGATTGGGCGATTCACCACTGCCGCCCCCTGCAATCATCTGCAAACCCATAACAGCCGCCCCTGCGCTGGTTCCTGCCAGGGTCACTGCGCCAAGTTGTGCACGCTTTCGGACAATTTCCATCATTGGCGTATCTGCTAATAGGCCGCAGAGTCGTAGCTGATCTCCGCCTGTCAGAAAAATGCCTGTACAGCTTTCCACATAGTTAAGCCAGGTAGGGTCTTCGCTTTGGGCACGATCTTGAATATCAATCACTTCGATCGCTTTTGCACCCATTTCGCTAAAGATAGTTTCATAGCGATTGCCAATAATGGCGGGTTCACGAGAGGCGCAAGGCACAATGGCGATACGAGAATCTTCCCCTCCAGACCGTTGAAAGAAGGTCTGGAGGATTTGTTTCCCTTGAATTTTGTCTTCGGCACCGCCAATAATCATGACGGCGTGTTTAGTAGGCTGGGGCATCCTTAAATCAAGGAACGTGAGGTCTGGTTGCAGTATCATATCGCTTCGGGACAAGAAGTGAGTGATCTGTTCCAATCGCTGATTTAGAGAAAGGGGATTCCTGTTCATCTTTTGATATCAATGGGGCAAGTGAAGGCAGACAGGAGCAAGGTTGACTCTTGACTAGAAGGTTCGCACGAATTTGGACATTGCCCTGGATCCAGCCTAGTATCTCATTTTGTGCTCAACTTTTATCAGACTGCCTGATTCAGGCTGGCTTAGTGTTGTAAATAGCCTATCGGTTTGAAGAGTCAGGAATAGTATCGATGTTTACTCCAGTACACTAGTCAACAGATGATTTTTGCTCGGTAGATTTTGACGGACTTAAACCTATGGTGACTAGGCAACCGCAACCAGAACCCTCTTGGCGGGCGATCGCTCGTCTGCTGCGCTGGGATAAGCCTGCGGGACGATTAATTCTCATGATTCCGGCGCTGTGGGCGGTCGTGTTGGCATCGCAAGGAAAGCCAGAACCGCTGCTGGTGGGAGTCATTATTTTGGGCACGCTGGCGACCAGTGCGGCAGGGTGTGTGGTGAATGATTTGTGGGATCGCAATATTGATCCCAAGGTCAAGCGAACCCGCGATCGCCCCCTTGCCTCACGGGCGCTTTCGGCAAAGACCGGGTTTGGAGTCATGCTGGTTGCCTTTGCCTGTGCTTTGGGGCTGGCTCAGTATCTCAATCCTTTTAGTTTTTGGCTGTGTGTCGCAGCGGTGCCGTTTATTATCTTTTACCCAGCCGCGAAAAGAGTTTTTCCGGTGCCACAGTTGGTGCTGTCAATTTGCTGGGGGTTTGCAGTGTTGATTTGCTGGAGTGCAGTCATAAGGGGATTGGAACCTGCAACTTGGCTACTGTGGGGAGCGACAGTGCTGTGGACTTTGGGGTTTGATACAGTTTATGCAATGGCAGATCGAGAAGACGATGAGCGGGTAGGAGTTAAATCAAGCGCGCGTTTCTTTGGACAGTATGCAGCACAAGCTGTGGGGCTGTTTTTTGCGGGAAGTGCAGGTTTGTTAGCAGGGTTAGGAGCTTTGTTGAATTTAAATCTCTGGTTTTGGGTTTCGCTAGGGTTAGCAATTTTAGGGTGGGCTTATCACTATCAACTCATTCGTCCGGCAAAGCCCATGGGAACCGTGTATGGGCAGGTATTTCAACAAAATGTTGGGGTGGGATTTATTTTGTTAGCAGGGATGATTTTAGGATCTTGGTAAAGTAAAAATAGCTGGCTGGGCTGGATTGAAAAACGGGAGGCGAATTCGATGAAACAACGATTTCACGATCGCACTGAAGCGGGAAAGCTTCTGGCTGCCCAGTTGAGTGAGTATGCCGACCGTTCGGATGTTTGGGTGCTGGGGCTGCCGAGAGGCGGAGTGCCTGTGGCGTATGAGATTGCTCAGGCTTTAAATTTGCCGCTTGATATTTGTTTGGTGCGAAAGTTAGGAGTGCCCGGGCAGCCAGAGCTAGCAATGGGAGCGATCGCTCCGGGTGGCGTGATGGTGCTAAATCACGAAATTTTGGAGTCGATTAGGATTTCGCGCCCAGCATTTCAAGAGGTGATAGAGAGCGAGCAGCAGGAGTTGGAGCGCCGCGATCGCACCTATCGAGAAAATCGTCCTGAGCTTGATATCCAAGGGAAGACAGTGATTTTGGTCGATGATGGGATTGCGACGGGTTCAACCATAAGGGCAGCGATCGCCACGCTTCGCCAAAAGATTCCTCAAGAAATAGTGGTGGCAGTTCCAGTGGCACCTATTTCTACTGATGAATCGTTGAGGACAATTGTAGACAAAGTTGTTTGCCTTAATTTGCCTGAGCGGCTCAACGCCATTGGCATGTGGTACGTCGATTTCTCTCAAACTTCTGATCAAGAAGTCCGATATCTTTTGGCGCAGCAGACAATTAGAACCACATGATTAAATCATGATGCGATCGCGTCCTGCCTCTATAGTTTTAAACCTACACTAGAAAATATCTCTCCTCATCTACGCAACATCATGCAAGTTCGGTTTCAAGTCATTCGCCAAAACGCCGATACTCCTCCGCGAGTTCAAACCTACGACTTAGAAGTTGATCCTGGCAATACTATTCTCGATTGCCTTAATCGCATTAAATGGGAGCAAGATGGCAGCCTGGCATATCGCAAAAACTGCCGAAACACGATTTGCGGAAGCTGCTCAATGCGAATTAATGGGCGATCGGCTCTGGCTTGTAAGGAGAACGTCGGCAGCGAAGCGGCTCGGCTCCAGCACATTGCAGCCGCCAACTCCAGCGCCACTGTTGATGCAGTTCCGACCTTTACGATCGCCCCCATGGGCAACATGCCCGTTATTAAAGATTTGGTCGTGGACATGCAGAGCTTTTGGGACAATCTGCAAGCAGTTGCTCCTTACGTGAGTACTGAGGCGCGGCAACTCCCTGAACGAGAATTTTTGCAATCTCCTGAAGAACGCGATCGCCTTAACCAGGTCGGCAACTGCATTCTCTGTGGAGCTTGCTACTCAGAGTGCAACGCCCGGGAGGTCGATGCTACTTTTGTAGGCCCCCACGCCCTTGCCAAAGCCTATCGGACAGTTGCCGATCCCCGCGACGGACGCACTGAAGAACGCTTAGAGCACTACAGCCAGGGTACAGCAGGCGTTTGGGGCTGCACTCGCTGCTCTTTCTGCGATGCGGTTTGCCCAATGGAAGTTGCACCGATGGAGCAAATCAGTAAAATTAAGCAAGAAATTCTCGATCGCCAAGACGACCAATCGAGCCTGCCCGTTCGTCATCGCAAGGTGCTGATTAACCTGGTGAAGGAAGGCGGCTGGCTTGACGAGCGTAAGTTTGGCATCAGAGTCGTCAGCAATTCGCTACGAGATTTACGAGGACTCATGAGTCTAGGGCCGTTGGGTCTGCGAATGTTGGCACGGGGAAAATTTCCCTTTGGGTTTGAGCCTTCGACAGGAGTAGATGAAGTGCGATCGCTAATTGAAGCCGTACAAAGTTTGGAAGCGGAATCGACTCAAGCGCCAAAATCCTAACAAGTTCAATTAATTTACCACCGCAAGAAACCAACAAAATCGCCTGTTCCCCCGCTAAATCTTTCGGGAACCCTAGTCCTAGTTCACCCACTCACATTGGCAGCAGGACATTTAGGGCATGGGCAAAAAAACAATTGGAATGCTTTCGTCCTACCCAGGACTTACCCAAGGCGATTGGATGTGGAACCAAACGCCCCATCATTTTGGGGTTTGGGGCAATGTTCAACTTTTAGCTCAAGCCGAGCAGCCCGACTTTCTTCTATTGTATAACTTCCACGATTTCAAACCTACGCCTCCTCAAGGTTGGCTGCAACGGTTTAAGAAACCACCCCAACTTTCGCCAGAGGCAGCAAAAATCAAGTTTCGTAGCGTACCTCAACAACGAGTTATTTCCCTGGTGAGAGAACCGCCCTTTGCTGAAAAGCTGAAGCAAAGGACAGCAGATTATGAACAGTCAAAAGTTCATTGTGGGTACGTTTCGGGCCCAGATGATTTGGCTCCTGTGCCGGATTATATGCCTGCTATTTGGTATGTCAATCAACCTTTTCGACAGCTTGATCAGGGTGCCGTGCCTGAAAAGATTCGCCCTTGCTCTTGGGTCACCTCAGGCATCGATCGCACTCATAACCATCGCCAACGTCTGGCA
The DNA here is from genome assembly GCA_019358855.1 of Timaviella obliquedivisa GSE-PSE-MK23-08B. Classification (NCBI taxonomy): domain Bacteria; kingdom Bacillati; phylum Cyanobacteriota; class Cyanophyceae; order Oculatellales; family Oculatellaceae; genus Timaviella; species Timaviella obliquedivisa. The sequence continues at coordinate 13,101 of JAHHII010000012.1, forward strand.
TTCCTCAAGCTGCTCCAAGACCATCGCCTTAATTTTGATTTATATGGACGCAATCTACCTGCCGGGTCTAAGAGCTTTGGCTCAGTGGCTAATAAATCCCATGCTTTAGCGCCTTACTACTACAATTTGGCGATCGAAAATTATGCCGATAACGGTTGGTATGTCAGCGAAAAGCTGTGGGATGCTCTGCTGTCGTGGTGTCTGCCCATTTATTATGGTGGGTCGGCTGCCGATAAACTGCTGCCGCCTGGAAGCTTTCTCAAGTTGCCTAGTCTTGATGAACAGGGTTTGCAGTACATCCAAGAAGTAACGGCAACGCCCGATGCTTGGTACGCGGCGAAAGATGCGATCGCTGAGGCTCGACAAATTATTTTACACAAGTTGAATTTGGTCAACTGGCTCTCGGATTTTGTCGACAAGTTTGATCATTAAGATTCACCAGTTGTAAACCTTATTCTTTATCCTCAAACGCCATGACTGACGGAATTTATACCCTCGCCAATGACCATGTTTTCGACCAATTAGTGGCTTTGCTAAACAGCATTGAAACAAACGCCAGCAACCTGCCCGTATGCGTCATTGCCTATAACGATAACCTCGATCGTGTGCGGGCAGAAATTGCCAACCGTCCTAACGTGACGCTAATGGACGACCCTACTATCTTCGCCCGTTGGAGAGAGTTTTCAGCCCAGGTTTGGGCAACGCATCCCCATGCCCTAGCGACTTGGAAGAAAGAAGGAATTGATGGCGTTTATCGTCTAAGTTGCAATCATCGTTATGCTTCGTTTGATGTCGAGGCTCCCTTCGATCGCTTCGTTTACCTTGATGCCGATACCTTGGTACTCGATTCGTTAGACATAATTTTTGAAAGCCTGAACGATCATGATTTTGTTACCTATGATTTTCAGTTCAAAGATCCGTCCCACATTTTCAATTTAATCTCCCCCAAATTGTTAGACATCTTTCCACCAGAGCGACTACAAACAGAAATCTTTTGTTCGGGTTGCTACGCTTCTAAGAAAGGTTTATTTTCTCCAGAGCAGTTAGAAAATTTGGTGTCTAAGCTGGCGGCAGGTGAGGCAGAAGTGCTTTATTTGAAAGCACCTAATCAATCGGTGCTGAATTACATTACCCTGCGATCGGGCATTGCAATTCACAATCTAGCGGTGCATTTGCCCTTAGAAAAACGCACGGGTAACTCGGTCACTTCAAAACATTTTGAGTGGCGCGATCGTGTTCTTTATGATCATGGAAAACGGGTCACTTATTTGCATTACATTGGTCTATCGAGCCAGTTATTTAGCAAGCTTTGTGCAGGTGAAAACGTTTATTTTCCTTACCGAGAAACATTCTTGCACTACCGCTATTTGTATGAACCCGAAAAGCAACCGATGCTGCTGGATCAGTTGCCTGATCAGCCCAATAATCAGCAAAGTTTGACTCGACGAGTATTGCAAAAACTAGGGATGGGTTAGGTCTTTTACCTTAATCGATTAGTCTTTTCCTTCTAGATAAATTTCTTCTAGATAACTGAGTAGACCGTCTCTACAAAATCCTTTACTTTTGGTATTAATTATGACTCGCGGAATTTATATCACAGCCAACGATCGCGTGACCGAACACGCGATCGCCCTACTCAACAGCATTCGGTTTTACGATCCTGAAATTCCGGTAGTATTGATTCCTTATGATGACCAATATCAAGCCGTAGCCGAGTTATTGGGTCAAAAATATGGCGTTACGGTCTACGAAGATTTAGAGTTTATCGATCGCCTTTCTAACAAGCTGCATCAGGTGTTTGGCGATCGCTTCTTTGCCCGTCCTAACCAATTTCGCAAACAAGCTTGCTGGTTTGGTTCCTTCGACGAATTTATCTACATTGACACCGACATTGTAGTTTTTGAAAGAATTAGCGATAACCTCAACTACTTGTCGGAGTACGATTTCATTTGCTCCGATTATCAACATGCAGGCGGCATCGCCAATGTCTTCTCAGCCAAAGTATTTGAAGACGGTATTTTTACCGAAGCTGAATGTCAAGATATTTTTAACGGCGGTTTTTGGGGTTCTAAGAAAAATCGCATCTCCGAAGCAGAACTCTATGAAGTTTTTAGTGAGTGCGCGGCACATCCCGAATACTTCGACTTTTCTCAAAAAACTTCAGACCAACCCATCATTAACTACATGATGCTCAAGCGCATTCCCAAGCGCTTCAACATTGTCCGTCGCCCTGGCAAAGCTCCTGGCAATTGGGCAGGAACTCCTCACTTCATCAAAGTTGGTGAAGATCGCCTGATTGATCCTAAAACCAGTAATCAAACCTTGCAGTACCTTCACTGGGCAGGCATGAAAATTCAGCCTGGTTGTTCCTATTGGGAAATTTGGGAGCATTACCGCTATCTCAACGAACCCAAGCCCCAAGCAATGGTGCCCGCGCAACCCACTTGGCTGCAACGAGCCGCAAAAAAGCTCTTAGCTAGTAAGCCCTGAACAGCCATACCTTAACTGAACGTTAAAACTCTCCTGTTTACTGGAAAAGATAGGAGAGTTAGCCCATCATCTTCAAGAGTCCTTGCTGTCCTAATAAGATTTCCCTCAGCAAACTAAAAATTCCGAACCAAATAATCGGTGCAATATCCACTCCTCCCCAAGGCTGAACAATTTTTCGCATCGGAATCAGCAAAGGCTCTGTCGGAATTGCCACTAGAATAAACGGGAATCGATTCAATTCTGCTTGAGGATACCAAGTCAAAATGATGCGGAAGATAAACAACAGCATCATTACGCCTAAGAAAATAGCTAAAGCCAGAGATCCGATCGCAGCAATATCCATAAAAGTTTTGAACGATATATCAACCTATAAATTGTAGATCCGATCGCCAAATCTCAGTTTCCTGAGTATTTGAGATCCGTAAAGAACACGCCTCCCAAGCATTGCGCTAGCGTAGAGATAGACTCTACGAATAGGACTTAGCGGCAAGACTATGGCGAAGCAGCGATCGCTTTACGTATGCAACGAATGTGGTGCAGAATCTTCTCAATATTTTGGCAGATGCCCATCCTGCGGCAGTTGGAACTCTCTGGTTGAACAGCTTATTGCCCCTGCGGCAAATAACCGGGTTGCCGCGATCGCCCGTGGTAGCAAATCTCGTTCGACCGACCCATCCAGCGCTACATCTCCTCAGCCGATCACTGCTCTTACCCTCACTCAAATCAAAGACTATCCATTGTCCCGGATCTCGTCGGGCTACACCGAATTCGATCGCGTTCTGGGCGGCGGCATTGTCCCAGGTTCCCTCGTTTTGATTGGGGGCGATCCAGGCATTGGCAAATCGACGTTATTGTTACAAGTTGCCAACCTGTTAGCCGCAAGCCATCGAACGCTTTATGTCTGTGCCGAAGAATCAGGACAGCAGGTGAAATTGCGATCGCAGCGTTTGGGCATTGCCAATGTAGATCCAAAGAAAAAGTTATCTTCAGGGGACACAATTGGTAACAATTTATACTTGCTGCCCGAAACAGATCTAGAAACAATTTTAAGAGAGTTAGAATCACTCCGTCCGCAAGTGGCAGTGATTGACAGTATTCAAGCGCTTTACTTCTCGTCATTAAACTCTTCGCCAGGGTCGGTGGCACAGGTCAGGGAATGCACCTCCGCACTGATGCAGGTTGCTAAACGTGAAAGTATTAGCCTATTCATTGTGGGACATGTGACTAAAGAAGGCGCGATCGCAGGGCCCAAGGTTTTAGAACATTTGGTCGATACCGTTCTGTATTTTGAAGGCGATCGCTTTGCGAGCCATCGTCTGCTTCGCTCTGTTAAAAACCGCTTTGGCGCAACCCATGAACTGGGCGTTTTTGAAATGGCAGAGGGCGGACTCGAAGAAGTGACTAATCCTTCCGAGCTATTTTTAGGCAACCGCGATGAACAAACCCCTGGTACCGCAACCATTGTGGCGTGCGAAGGCACTCGTCCCCTAGTCGTCGAACTTCAGGCACTGGTTAGCCCCACTAGCTACTCCTCACCCCGCCGCTCAACAACTGGGATTGAATATAACAGACTGTTACAAATTCTAGCCGTGTTGGAAAAGCGGGTTGGAATTCCTCTTTCTAAACTAGATGCTTATGTCTCTGCATCCGGTGGTCTGAATGTGAGTGAACCCGCAGCCGACCTAGGAATCGCGATCGCCATTGCCGCCAGTTTTCGTGACCGAGTGGTTGACCCTACTACCGTTTTAATTGGAGAGGTGGGATTAGGAGGACAGATTCGCCCCGTCTCCCAAATGGAATTACGCCTTAAGGAAGCCGCCAAATTGGGTTTTAAGCGCGCCATTATACCCAGCGCTCAAAGCTTGTCCAGCCTCAATTTAGAGGTCATTCCAGTCTCTAGAGTTGTCGATGCGATCGCGGCAGCCCTGGGTTCAGGACGAGCCGCCTCAGCCGAAAACACGCTTGAGTAACAGGCTTAACCCCCTCTTGACAGCGTTCAAAATGTTTGCAAATGTGATGGGAGCTATTAATAGCTGCTATTTACTGTTCATTTGTTCTGTCTTTAACAGAGCGAAAGGCATGTTACTTATGTTACATAAACCTGAAAGGTCCCACAGCTTAACAATGCTGTCTTCCTTAATACTGATCTATCGTGTAATAGGTCTTCGGCAGTGCTGAATCGCGAGATGAAAGTCTGGTTTTCCTGCTCTCTTAGGGCAGGGGCTAAGGGTTAGATTTGGTCGCAACGCGGCGAGATAGACCTCTCCCCAAACCCTCTCCTAAAGAAAAGGGGCGTTGATTCAGATTCATGCTTTCACTCGAAACGCCCGTCTTAGCTTGCTTCTGCTAAGTTCTTTCTTTTACATAAGTTCTCATTAAAAATTTTCTTTCGCAGGCAAAACCTGATTAATTTTTGGCAAACTTTCCGTGGAATTGAACTGATAACAATTTCCACCTTGCCCAAATCGGAGTATACTGCCTCAGGTATAGTTCGCTTGTTTGGTCTTAATACTTTAGTAAGCCTTCGCACCATTTTTTGGGTGCAGTCCACTGCTCAATAAACTGGACTTTTCTGCTCATCTGAAAAGTAAGGAAAAATAGTTCGTGCGCTCACTCAGAATCATCGGGATCTTTCTATCAACCGTTGCGGTGTTCCTTGCCCTCAACTGGTTTCTCAATACTCTCATGCCGCTCAATCAACTCAATAGCTTACAGCCTTCAAGAGCAGAGGTTTTAAACGAAGATACGCTTAGCTCTACTGCTTTGCTAGAATGCCACGTGAGCCGAAACTGGACGACCAGTAGCCCAGCACTTTTGCTGAACTGCAATGGCAGCGAAGTTGGAGTTCAACAAGAGCCTAAGAATATTAAAAATCTTTCCTCAAAAATTGTGGCTCCAGGGCAGAAGAAGGCGATCGCCGTTAGTGATCCTGTGGTCATGATTGGTAAGATGGCATCAGGCAGAAACAGCAACGTGATTGAAGCAGATCTGTTGGCATACGGTAACCGCAGCAGTAATCTTTCGGCTTTACAAACCAATGGTGTTTTACAAATTATTAGTGCAGAAGTGACGGGTCTTCTTGGCATTCTGCTCCTTTTCATTGACTGGCGCTTATTAAGAGCGCGTCGCGCCCGCATAGCAGGTGAAGTTCTGCAAGCAGAAAAGGCTTATGCTTCTTCTGGGCAGAAGACCAGAGAGCAACCGCCATACCAGCACAAATACTAACTTTGTCTAGATATCTGGAAAGCTGAAGCGTTTTGTTATGTCGAACGCCTCAACTTTCATCTGACTCTACCTGTTGATTGAGATCCTGTTTGACTGAGACGCTGTTTTCTTAAATACTGTTTGCTTAGACTTGCTGAAAACCTTAGTGAAAAGTCTCGGCAGCTAAAGACAATCCTTCTTGGGAAACTGGGCGGTTATGAAGCACCATTGTAGTGTTGGTATTGCGCTCAAAGCCAATGCGTTCATAGAAACTTTGCTGATGGGTCGTTACCAAATAAACCTTTTCTACATGGTTTACATGGGGATGCATCAACGCTGTTTCTACTAATTTGCGCCCTAGCCCTGCCCCCTGATAGTCAGGATCAATCACTACGTCCCAGATGGTGGCGCGGTAAATTCCATCGGATACAGCACGGGAAAAGCCAATCAACCGATCGCTATCCCATGCTGTTACGACAGGTTTGCTGTTAGCAATGGCGATCGCCCAATCTTCGACCCGCCGCTCTTGTGCCCAATGCGCTGTCTTTTGAAACAAAGCCTGTAGCTCATGCAGATCAAGTGCGCGGGTGCATACGCCCTGCATTTCTTCCTGATAAAAACAAAACTGAATGTGGCGGCAATCCATATTCTAATAAATCTCCTTAACCCTTCATTCATGCAGAGATTAGCAGCTAACTTCATTCCATGCTGTTCAATTCCGTCCTGATTTACCCAAATCATCTCAGAATTTTCTTGGGAGGGGAAGGTGACATGGTGCCTGATACTATGGAATCCATAGTAATAACCTGCTCCCGAATCTGCTCACAAGATCAACAATTCACAAGTAAACTCTCACGAAGATCTCGAAGTCACCCCTCGTGGGTATCTTGAGCGATCGCCCCTAATACCCAAAGGTATGAACCTCATAAAACGTCGTCGTTCTCCCGTTATTTTGTTTCTGCTGCTCTTATTTTGGAGTGCCATTTTGGGTCTAGGTTTAGCACAGGCAGCCTCGCCCAATGCTGATACCTCTAATGCTAATATCTCTGCCGCAGCGCTAACAGAAGCAACTATTGGAACCGTAGATGCTGTGCCTGCCAATTTTCAGCTTGGACAAGAAGTTTACCTAGAGAACTGCGCTGCTTGTCATGTGGGGCTGCCTCCAGCTATTTTGCCTAGCCAAACTTGGCGATCGCTGATTCAAGAATCTCAGCACTATGGTGCCATCATCCCCACGATTCAAGAGCCACTCCGCCAAGCCGTTTGGAACTACCTCTCCACCTACTCCCGCCCCATCAACAAAGGCGAAGAAGTGCCATTTCGCATCGGGAAATCTCGGTTTTTCAAAGCGCTGCATCCCAAAGTAAATTTTGCCGAGCCTGTCACCCTCAATAGTTGTGCTACGTGCCATCCTGCTTCTGCACAGTTCAACTATCGCAGCCTTAGCCCAGAGTGGACAGATTCCCCCTAACTAAAGCTTAAGTGACGGCTGGTGGGGGAATCCTCACTCTGGATTCTCCCCGCTCATGCCTCATCCCGGTGATACCATAGAGGAGAAATTGCTAGTCTGCAAACTCTTAATATTCACTTGGAAAATTCTTAGCTACATTTCTAAGAGGTTGCCAGGTTTTAAAGAATTTGTACCTAGCATTCATCCAACTTCGCCGACCTTTGCGTCTCACTGCTGCCATGCTGAAGAATTTGCTGGGTGATCCTAATGCCCGAAAGCTCAAAAAATATAAGAATGACATTGTTGAGGTCAACTTACTGGAACAGGAAATCCAAGTCCTTTCCGATGAGCAACTGACGGGAAAAACTGAAGAATTCAGGCAGCGGATAAAAAAGGGCGAAACATTAAAAGATATTTTACCGGAAGCCTATGCAGTCGTGCGGGAAGCAGGAAGGCGTGTTTTAGGTCTCCGTCACTTTGATGTGCAAGTCCAGGGCGGCATGGTGCTGCATGATGGGCAAATTGCTGAAATGAAGACTGGGGAAGGAAAAACCTTAGTTTCGACCCTACCTGCCTATCTCAATGCCTTGGAGGGTAAGGGCGTTCACGTCGTTACGGTGAATGATTACCTGGCGCGCCGAGACGCAGAGTGGATGGGACAGGTTCACCGTTTTCTAGGCTTGAGCGTAGGGCTAATTCAGCAGGGCATGAGTTCTGAAGAACGCCGTAAGAACTACGCCTGCGATATTACTTACGCCACTAACAGCGAGCTAGGCTTTGACTACTTAAGGGATAACATGTCTACTTCTATGGCAGAGGTGGTACAGCGTCCCTTTAACTACTGTGTCATTGACGAAGTGGACTCGGTGCTGATTGATGAGGCTCGGACACCGCTGATTATTTCAGGACAGGTCGATCGCCCCAGCGAAAAATATACCCGTGCTGCCGAAGTTGCTGCTATTCTTCGGCGCATGGAAAACGAGGACGACTTAGAAAATCACTACGAAGTTGACGAGAAGCAAAGAAACGTTCTGCTTTCGGATAAGGGCTTTGAAGAAGCTGAGAATCTGCTGGGCGTGACTGATTTGTTTGACCCCAACGATCCGTGGGCGCATTTTATCTTTAATGCCATCAAAGCCAAAGAATTATTTATCAAAAACGTGGCGTATATTGTCACCAACGATGGTGAAGTGATTATTGTTGATGAATCGACTGGGCGGGTGATGCCCGGACGGCGCTGGAGCGATGGCTTGCACCAAGCGATCGAAGCTAAAGAGGGTGTTGAAATTCAGCCTGAAACTCAAACGCTGGCAACTATTACCTACCAGAACTTCTTTTTGACCTACCCCAAGCTGGCAGGGATGACGGGAACTGCTAAAACCGAGGAAGCAGAGCTAGAAAAAATCTACAAACTGGAAGTGACCATTATCCCGACCAATCGCCGCAGCGGACGAAAGGATATGCCCGATGTGGTCTACAAAACTGAAGATGCTAAATGGAGTGCGATCGCCCAGGAATGTGCTGAGATGCATGAAACGGGTCGCCCTGTTCTGGTGGGTACGACGAGCGTTGAAAAATCAGAAGTTTTGTCGCGGCTATTGAGCGAGCTTAAAATTCCCCACAGCTTGCTCAACGCTAAGCCCGAGAACGTAGAGCGAGAGTCAGAAATTATTGCCCAAGCTGGACGTAAAGGCTCAGTCACCATTGCTACCAACATGGCGGGGCGGGGCACAGACATTATTTTGGGCGGTAACGCTGAGTACATGGCGCGGCTGAAAGTGCGGGAATATTTGATGCCTCGGTTGGTCATGCCTGAAGATGAAGGTGACTTTACCTCTGGGCAACCTCGTTTAGGCAACGGACGGGGCGGCGGACAAGGCTTTGTTCCAGGTAGCCAGAAAAAGATCAAAACGTGGAAGGCTTCGCCCCAAATCTTCCCGGTGCAACTTTCCCGTGAGACGGAGCAAATGCTAAAGGAGGCAGTGGATTTTGCAATTAAGCACTACGGTGAGCGATCGCTGCCTGAGCTAGAAGCTGAGGATGTAATTGCTACTGCTGCTGAAAAAGCGCCCGTAGAAAATCCTGCCATCTTGAAGCTGCGGGAAATTTACAACCTATTGCGCAAGCAATATGAGCAGTACACGAGTGCTGAACATGATGAGGTGACTTCATTAGGTGGATTGCATGTGATTGGTACCGAGCGCCACGAATCGCGCCGAATTGATAACCAGTTGCGCGGACGGGCAGGGCGGCAGGGTGACCCAGGTTCAACGAAGTTTTTCTTGAGCTTGCAAGATAATCTGCTGCGAATTTTTGGGGGCGATCGTGTGGCGGGGCTCATGAACGCCTTTCGCGTAGAAGAAGATATGCCGATCGAATCGGGAATGTTGACCCGTTCTTTAGAAGGCGCTCAGAAAAAAGTCGAAACCTATTACTACGATATTCGTAAACAGGTCTTTGAATACGACGAGGTCATGAACAACCAACGTCGCGCCATCTATGCTGAACGACGGCGAGTATTAGAAGGGCTAGACCTGAAAGAACAGGTGATTAAGTACGCTGAGCTAACGATGGATGACATTGTGGATGCCTACGTTAACCCCGATCTACCGCCTGAAGAATGGGAGTTAGACAAGTTGGTGAGCAAAGTTAAACAGTTTGTTTACCTCCTTGAAGACATGGAGCCGTCCCAACTCGAAGACATGAGCACTGGAGAAATTAAGTTCTTCTTGCATGAACAAGCCCGGATTGCCTACGACCTAAAAGAGGCGCAGGTTGATCAGATTCAATCGGGGTTGATGCGGCAGGCGGAGCGGTTCTTTATCCTTCAGCAAATTGATACGCTCTGGCGTGAACATTTGCAGCAAATGGAAGGGCTACGAGAATCGGTGGGTCTGCGTGGCTATGGTCAGAAAGATCCGTTGATTGAGTATAAGAGTGAAGGCTACGAGTTGTTTTTGGAAATGATGACGAGCATTCGGCGGAATGTAGTCTACTCGTTGTTCCAGTTTCAACCGCAGGCGCAGCCAGCCGTGCAGCCTTCGGAGCTAGTTTAGGACTCTAGAAAATCTGGTTTTAGAGCGAGGGCGATCGCATTCACGCGATCGCTCTTTTTTAGAATCTTTGGCGTGAAGGGGCTAGGGGGTAGGTTTAGTTTTAACGCAGCTACATAGACCTCTCCCCCAACCCCTCTCCTGAAAGAAAGGGGCTTTGAGCGGATTCATGCTTTCAGCAATGCCAAATTTTTAGAGGGAGCAAACAATGCAAACAACGCAACCTAAGCCAGCTTTGCTCGGATCTCTTCCACCCGCTTCCGGTTAACGCCCAGATCAGACTGCCCTAACCGCGAGGCGGAGCGGACGTGAATGACCTTAGCGTTGTCATCGACAAAAAACTCCACATCATCGACAAAGCCCATGAGTCCGCTAGTGAACTCGGCATAAAGGTAATTGCTGTCTTCGGTAACAATGGCAGCACGCTCCATGCTTTCCGTAACAGATTTGATTTTTGCTAGGGCTTCAGAGGCAGAAGTGGTGTAAGCGATCGCTTCTACCTTGTGTTCTGCATCAGGTGCCTGACTGCTAACACAATTGGGTGTTCCCGGACAAGCCGCTAGCCTGCCATCCTTAACGCCTAACGTATCGGGACGTTTGCCAGAAAATGAAAACAGAGGTTTGTTTGCCATAGCGATTTGAGTAGGGGCTAAAAAATAGGGAGAAGGAACGTAATGAGAAGCAGCAGGGGCAAGGGCTACGCTTGGGGCAGCCTGTGCCAGCCAACAAATGGTGGTCAGGAAAATCGAGCAACAGATCATGAGTCCTGACTTCAGCATATTTTTTTGAGATCGCGGAGACTGCGTTACCTAGTATTGCGCAATCTTCACCCTGGTAGACAGTTATCAGGCAAAATCAGTTTTTCATGCAAAATCAAACGATTTCCTAGGGGGTCATAAGCATAAATTTCCCGACCGTGGGTAGCCACGATGATTTCTCCAGGAGGCGGACACCCTAATGCGATGAACTGGGCGATCGCGCCTTCCAAGTCATCAACTTCCACACATAAACTCATACCGCCTGCGCTGCTTTGCAGATACCGCGAGGGTCGTCCAGAAAATTCAGCAGCCTGATTTTTTTGGGGCTTAAAAAGTCCTAATCGTAATCCTGGTAACCGAAACTCGGTGTAAACCTTGGGAATATGCACGGATGGCTCTTGCCCAAACAGCAAACGATAAAAACGCACTAGCGTTTCGCCATCAGCATCAACCAGGGTGACAAAGATGTCTTTAGTATGCAAAACCATCATGCTTTTTATGCAGATTGAGGATGTAAAAATAAGCGATCAAATGCAGAACTTGTAAATCAATCGACTACTGTTGAAGATATAAGAATTTAACCCAAGCATAATCTACAAAACAATGAAACTAGCAGCCAGAGTAGGGCAGGTTACGCCCTCTTTAACGTTAGCGATCGATGCCAAAGCCAAAGCGATGAAGCGCGATGGTATTGACGTTCTCAGCTTTAGTGTAGGCGAACCTGACTTTGATACGCCGTCCCATATTCGCGTAGCGGCTGAGGCGGCGCTGGCACAGGGGAAAACTCGGTACGGGCCTGCTGCCGGAGAACCCAGGCTGCGGGAAGCGATCGCCCAAAAGCTGCAACGCGATAATAATCTCTGCTACGAAGCCGCCAATATTGTCGTCACCAATGGTGGCAAGCATTCTCTGTTTAATATCATGATGGCGTTAATTGAGCCAGGAGATGAAGTCATTATCCCGGCACCGTTTTGGGTGAGCTATCCGGAGATGGTCAAGCTTGCTGAAGGAACGCCCGTGATTGTGCAAACGAGTACCGAGAGTGGTTTTCGGATTACGCCCGATCAGCTTAGACAGGCGATTACACCCAAAACTAAGTTTTTAATTCTCAACTCTCCCTCTAACCCAACTGGGATGGTTTACACTCCTGAAGAAGTGAGAGCGATCGCCCAAGTTATTGTGGAAAATGACATTTGGGTCATTTCTGACGAAATTTACGAAAAAATTCTCTACGATGGAGCCGAACACCTTAGCATTGGCTCGGTCAGTGCCGCCGTTTTTGACCGTACCATTGTCAGCAGCGGCTTTGCTAAAACCTATGCTATGACAGGCTGGCGGGTAGGTTTTTTGGCGGCACCGTTACCCATTATTAAAGCAGTTGAAACGATTCAGAGCCACAGCACTTCTAACGTTTGTACTTTCGCTCAGTACGGGGCGATCGCGGCATACGAAGGCTCTCAAGATTGTGTTACGAAAATGGTCGAAGCATTTACCGAACGGCGGCAGGTTATGCTGGAATATCTCAACAGCATTCCGGGTTTCACTTGCATTGCGCCTACTGGAGCTTTCTACATGTACCCTAACATTAGCAAGCTTGGTATCAATTCCCTTAATTTTTGTAGTGGCTTACTCGAAACGCAGCAGGTTGCTGCTGTTCCGGGTGTAGCGTTTGGTACGGATGATTGCATTCGGCTTTCCTATGCAACAAGTGTTGAAAACATTCGTAAGGGGATGGATCGTTTGACAGCCTATGTAGCGGCGATCGGGTAATTTCCAATTAAATAAATGAAGTCCGTATTTTTCAGGATTGGCACCAGTAAGACGTAGCAAATGAGCAGTCAGTACACTTCCAGAACCCTCTGTATATAAAGCTTTCAGGGGTTGAAGCCATATTGACAACGCACCAAAATCCTTCTATTTCTAAGGAGTGTGTTTCTTTGAATTGAGGGCTTTGATATGCGGCATTGGTTCGGCTGGGGTTCGACTGGGGCTTGCTTTGCGGTAGCGTTCGTTAAGCTGAGAGAAGGAGATTTTATGACGGGGGTTAATTGCTTGGTCTTTGGTGGTATTTGTTGGGGGCTATCGAAGATATTCCTGAAGTAGCGAGCGCGCTATTCGCCACAAACAGTGAGCAGGGGGATAACAATAGTGTTGTCCCCTATGTTTTTAAGGGAGTCAATAAACCTTAAATATGGAAGGAATAATTTCTTTTGAGAATTATCAGTTCGGGTATTCATTGAAGGGTAGAAGCGATCGCCCCGCCATTCTTTTTTTGCATGGGTTTATGGGCGATCGTCACGACTTTGCCCCTATTACATCATGCTTAATTGAGCACTACCAATGCCTGGCGATCGATCTGCCTGGACATGGAAAAACGCAGGTTATAGAAGAGGCTGAATGCGGCATGGCACTGACTGCACAAGCCATCATTGGAGCCTTAGATCAACTTCAGATTCCACAATGTTTTTTAGTTGGATATTCTATGGGAGGTCGGTTGGCACTATATCTCACCCTTCACTTTCCAGAGCGATTTATTGGAACTATGCTAGAGTCGGCTTCCCCAGGATTAAAGACAGAAGAGGAAAGAAACCAGCGATCGCAGCGAGATTGGCAACTGGCGACGGAATTAGAGACAACAAACTTTTCTGAATTTCTGACAAATTGGTACAAGCAGCCATTGTTCGCTTCAATGACGCGCCTTACGGATAGCTCGAAGAGCGCGCCTAGATTTGAACAAATGTTAGCGCGTCGGCAACAAAATCAACCCCATGAACTAGCAAAATCTCTGCGCAGTTTAGGCACAGGCTCACAGCCTTCTTTGTGGGCAAAGTTAGCGCACAATCAAGTACCTTTATTGCTATTAGTCGGTGAGTTAGATCAAAAATTTGTGCAGACCAACCAAGAAATGCAGATGCTCTGTTCCTCAGCACAGCTTCAAATTATGGCAGAATGCGGACACAATGTTCATTTTGAGAATGTGCTGGGTTTTGGTGAGCGCTTAAGAGAGTTCTTGCTGGCAATTGTTTAACTCTTTAACCAATAATTGCTCTAAAAGTTAAGTTTATTCTGAGTTTTACCTTCCTCGTTGTTTTAGAAACTTGGTGCTGCCAAAAATGCTGGGTTTCACCCGCCATTAGAAGAAAACTCCCATGCGTTAGGTCAACTTTTTCGGGTTTCATTTCCTTTTTGTACCTATGCCGAAACCTAAACCTTCTGGTTGCTCCAAAGCTGACAGATCCAATTACAGGGTTTTCACCTAATTCTGACTCTGCATCAGTATGCCAGGAAATTCCGTCATTTCCATCACGATAAAGATTGAGCAGGACACTATTAAACTCAACCTCTGCGATTTTTTCGATTCTTTTCTTTATGTGCAATAAAGTTGGTGTCCAAAGTTCAGGATAAAGACGAATACCTGAGAATTTATATGATTTATCTTTGTCTCCGTACCAAGCAGTTTTTCTAGGCAAATCTGTTTCCTTGCCATACATTTTTATTTTATCCTGTCGCCAATTAATTTCATTCTCTAGACTTTGCAAAAATTTATCACTTTCTTCTTTGTTGAAGAAGTTTTGGTAGAAGATAACTTTCGCATCGGGCATGTCTAAGACTTCTTCTAAAGTTTCATCGGGCTTGACTGCATTTTTAATAGATTTTTCATCAAAAAATAGCTCTCCTTGAATAGGTTGTGCAGCAGATTTACTTTTCATAAGGATTATTAATTCGTTGTTGAGTTAAGTTCACACTGAATTGCCACTCACACCTAGTTATCTTATGCTGTTTGTATCGTCTAGTTTTGAAGTGAAAAACTTCTTTATAGATTGGCTCTTCAGAAGTCACTAGGTTAGTAATTCGACAAGATTGTGAGAATAAATTGCAGAAATCGCTTAATCTGTAGCGGCGATCGCCACTTGGGCTTATGCAGATAAAGCGATTTAAGCCTTGAAAAGAATCAAGTATCAATCCATGTAACTTGTGTAGATCAAATGTGTCTACGTCAATTATATTAGAGAAAAGATGAACCTTAATGTTATGTACATCAGAAACTAAGTTACTAGACTCTAAGTTATCCATGTACTTGTTAATTATTCGTATATTGAAACTAGCGGAGGGTTCAGACTGAAGCATCTGGCAAGTAAAGTTATAGCCACGTTTTAGTGATATTAAAGAAGGCTCTATAAGTGTGATTGACACTATGTTGGGGTTAAGTTTCTTTTCAATAAAATAATCAATTAAAGTACAAGTTGCCAATGCTTGACCGCATCCCCAATCAATAATCTCCAGATTTTTACCATTAGTATATTGAAAGTTAGTCGAGGCAAACGCTGTAAAAAGCTTGTGAAAATGATGCGCCCCATAAAAGGCGATGTACTGGTCACATTTCATCCTATTGTCTAACACTGCTCTACCATGGTCTAGAATTTCAAGAGTGCTTTGGATGTCCTCAGTATATTTACATCTTTCAATACAAGGCTTGTAAATGTTGCTAATAAATCTTATATTTGCTTCTTCTAGAGTTAAAGCGTTCATTTTGAAGCAATCAATTAGTGTGGTGTTTCTGTCTATTAGAGTGCCCACGCTATTCTTTCGGCTCAACAAGCACTTGATTGATAGTTCCCCTGATATGATTTGTAAGTCTCCTTATGGGACTAATCATTTATCCACAATCTCTTACCATGGTCTTTCCAACGCAAGTTTATCCAGTCATTTGGTACCATAACCATGTACGACTGATTGATCAAACGCGTCTACCCAACGAGTATTCTGTAGTAGAAATTAACCGCTGCGATGATATGGCAGTGGCAATTAAAACCATGATTGTCCGAGGTGCGCCTGCTATTGGAGTAGCGGCAGCCTATGGAGTTTACCTCGGTGCGCGAGAAATTAAGACTGACGATCGCTCGTTGTTTCTCTCTGAGCTTGAAGACGTAGCGCAAAAGCTGCGGGCAACTCGTCCTACGGCAGTCAACTTGTTTTGGGCGATCGAACGAATGATGAAAACGGCTCGCCAAACGATTGGCACGGTCGAACATTTGAGACAAATACTGCTCGAAACTGCCCAAGCCATTAACGCTGAAGATATTGAAACCTGTCAGGCGATCGGCGATTTTGGGCTGCAAGCACTGCCAGCCAGCCCTGCCAAGCTACGGCTACTGACCCACTGCAATGCAGGTGCTCTGGCAACGGCAGGATATGGCACAGCTTTGGGCGTAGTGCGATCGGCATGGCGCGACGATCGCCTGGAACGAGTCTATGCTGACGAAACCCGTCCCCGATTGCAGGGCGCAAAGTTAACGGCTTGGGAATGTGTGCAAGAAGGCATTCCCGTCACCGTCATTACCGACAGCATGGCAGCCCATTGTATGAAACTGGGCATGATTGATGTCGTGGTGGTGGGTGCCGATCGCATTACCGCCAACGGAGACGCTGCCAACAAAATTGGCACGTACAGCCTAGCGTTAGTGGCAAAGGCGCACAACGTTCCTTTTTACGTTGCCGCTCCCCTATCAACAGTAGACTTTAGCCTCAACGATGGTGGTTTAATTCCCATTGAAGAACGTGACCCTGAAGAGGTTTATCAAGTCGGTGATACTCGTCTTTGTCCGGTCGGTGTAGAGTTCTACAACCCTGCATTTGATGTTACACCTGCGGCATTAATTACAGGCATTGTTACGGAGCTAGGAGTGGTTAAGCCTGCTGACCTAGTGCATTTCCGCGAGAAGCAGGTTGGATAAACGCCAACTGCCAAAGCTGTTATGCTTTCGTCGGCTTCAGCATTTCTACCAGCACATGATGGGCTTCCTTGGCATCTGCTAGTTCGTGGTCAAAATCGATTCGCAGAGGTTGGGTTGTACCGTTTGTTTGTACGCTCAAATCCATTCCTTGAGAATCGATTTTGACCATTTCTGCGGCGGTCACATGAGTTACTCCACCATATTCTGTAGCATAGAAGACTACTGAATCGGCGTGGTCTTTGTTCATGTGCTTACAGATGCGATCGCTCACTTCAACAGGAAAAGCAGTAGACATAGTTTTAGGGAGTAGAGTGTAGATAAAAGGAAGCGATTCGGAACAAGCTAGTAGCAATAAACCCAATCAGCGCAATGCTGATTAAAACATTTAGGATATCTTTCAACTTTTGCATTCGATTGATTTTATCAGCGATATTTTATCAGCGATAACCTTACTCTACTATGCTCACGCGCCTTTCTCTTGATGAAGGACGGGTAGGATTGCAGATTTGCGTTTGGGAATGGTGAATGACACGGGATTGGGCGCAGCGGTGATAGGCGCAGGCTGAGTTGGAAGCACGGTGGAGGGGGCAGACGGAACGGGACGGTTGAGAATACGCCATTTATCGGCATTAGATGCGATCGCCAATAATCCTCCCAAAGCGATAAAAAATGGCAGTGGCAGCGTTAGCCCTTGCATCCATTGGTAAAACTCTGCTGCCCCAAAAAACAGTACAAAGCAAACTGCCCAAACGCGCATTTTCTTATCCCTAAATGTACTCCTGCCATAGTATAGTTCGCAAATTATTTCTTGGCTGTAAGGTTTTTGGGAAGGGCTGCACTCATTACTTCCTCAAAATGTTCAACGACTGGAAACGGGTTATAAAAATGATGCAAGAGTTGTTTCCATTGTTGATACTCTAAAGATTGCCGAAAAGTTAGCGTGTGTGCTTCTAACGTTGTCCAACGGACTAGCAGTAGATACTTTCCTTGTGCCTCTAAGCAGCGATATAATTCATGGGAAAGATATCCTTCTATTGCAGAAATAAGCGCTGAAGCTTGCTTAAACGCAACTTCAAATTCTGTCTCCATGCCTGGTTTAACGTTGAGTGTTACGGCTTCGAGGATCATAGTTTCACTCTGTATCTGGTTGCCCAAGCAAGATCTGGTTGACCAAGCAAGCAAGGATTAGGGAGTTTTACACCTGTTACCCACCCCGTAATAAGCGATCGTACTCTGCATGGGTTCCAATCCAGAACCATGCTATATCACCTTGATCTTCTAGCGCTAGAGCGCGATAATGTAGACCCACTCGCACTGACCAAAATTGTCCTACTTTCTTAAAGTGCAGTGATGGATATCGAGAATCTTGCTTGAGTAGCTCGTAGCAGCGGTCAGCAAGATTTTGAATCTCCTCAGGCAGTTGTCGATAGTGATGCCAAAAGTCAGGAGTTGCACGATACTTCACAGGTCAGTACAATGCCCTTCCTGTAAGTGCTGCAAAGCTTTCTCAGCCAATTGATTAAGCCGACCCGCAGCCACATCTTCCTCAAACTGCCGATCCCAGATCTCTGCGTCAAACTCTGCGAACCAATCTCGGAAGGCAGAAAGTTCTTCGGGGGACAATTGGCTGACAGCCCGTTCAATTTCTTGCAAGTTACTCATAGGGATAACTTAAACATTGGCAGAACTTTCTTGAATATACTGCTTTACAGGAAGCCTTGATAAAAGTAGCGCGATCGCCTAGCAAAACCCGACCTGCATTCCATTTTCCATCTCTAATGTGTCGCCCATGTCGGTGCCATTGTGATATGCCGCTAGTAATACCTCGCTGGTTTTTCCCCAAGCGATCGCCCCACTCGCATCTAGCCCGATCGCCCCTAAGTCTCGACCATTTTTTAACGACTCAACAAACGATCGCTCAAATGCCTCTGGCAGCGAGAGTCCATCCGTTACTCGCACTACAATTCGCGCTGCCAAACATTCGTCAATAATGTCTTCGCCAATGCCCGTGCAGCTAATTGCCGCGTCTGCTGTCGCATAATTTCCAGCAGGCATAGCTGAGTCGCTGACGCGCCCAATCCGCTCAAACCCTTTGCCGCCTGTTGAGGTGCCCGCCGCGAGTTTTCCCTGGCGATCGAGCGCCACTACGCCAATAGTTCCGCGTCCTGCCGTTAGTTCTTTTTCGGCAACCACGCCTGCCATTGTCTTATCAAAGTTGCCCGTCCGCTCTTGAATCCATTCTTGTAGCCGTAGATCCGTTAATGGATCGTAGGCTGGAATGTGGAGTTCGCGCAGGAGTTCGGCAGCGCCTTGATCAGAAAGAACGCGATCGCTGGACTCTTGCAGAAACTGCGCCAGATCAATAGGATTCTTAACTCGTGCCGTATTGATCACGCCGCTAAAGCGTTGCAAATCGCCATCCATCAACGCCGCACTCATGCGAATTTGTCCGTCCGACTGAAGCACCGAACCTGTGCCCGCATTAAAGCGCGAATCATTTTCTAGTAGCCGACAGCCCAATACTGCCGCAGCCGCAGCACTTGCCCCTTGCAGCAACGCGCCATACACTTCTTCAATGACGGCATATAAAGACTGGCGCACCGCATCTGCGCCCCCTTTGCCTTTGAGAGAACTTCCCGCTCCTCCGTGAATAATTAGCTTCGGCTGCACTTGCACTGCTGACATAAATCCCCTATTTTTCGCTAACTTGATCGCTGGGCTGAGAACGATGACGACGGCAACGTTCCGAGCAATACTTAACTTCATCCCAGCAATCTTCCCATTTTTTGCGCCAGGTAAACGATCGCTGGCAGACGGGGCAAATTTTGGTCGGCAGATCTGATTTTAGGCGTTGACGCGGCATGGAATGGGAGGATGGAAATTATTACTTCTTGATTATGACGATTTCTTCGCTAGCCCATATTCGGATTGTTTTAGTTGAACCCGCCGGAGCTTTGAACGTGGGTTCCGTGGCACGGGTAATGAAGAATATGGGCTTGGCTGATTTGGTGCTGGTTAAACCTCAGTGCGATCGCCTGGGAGCAGAAGCGCGCCTGATGGCGGTACGGGCATCTGATGTGCTGGAGTCGGCACGGGAAGTAGAAACATTGGCAGAGGCATTACAAGGATGCGTTAAAGCGATCGCCACCTCAGGGCGCGATCGGGCTACCTTTACCACTCCCATTGAAATGCCCAGATTAGCGCTGCCGTGGCTCTTGGATGCGCCTGCCGCCCTGATCTTTGGTCGAGAAGACAGCGGACTCACCAACGCCGAGATGAACCACGCCCAACGCCTGATTCAAATTCCTTCCACCGCTGCTTACCTCTCCCTCAATCTTGCCCAAGCGGTCGGCATTTGCTGCTATGAACTGGCTAGCGCGATCGCGTCAAGCTCTCTACAAGAGTCTGATCCAATTGACCCGCCTCTTGACCCGCCTCTGGATCTCCCCAACCCCCCATCGCTTCAGCTTGCCCCCCTTGATGATTTGGAAGGATACTACCAACAGCTAAATTCCCTTCTTCTCGAAATCGGCTACCTTTACCCTCATACTGCTTCCAGCCGCATGGAAAAATTTAGAAAATTGCTCAATCGGGCATATCCGACAACTAGCGAAGTGGCAATGCTGCGAGGTGTCCTCAGGCAAATGGCATGGGCGCTCAAGTCTCGTTCCTAAATACATCTGCATCTAGAAAAGTTTTACTCAAATCTCTCTTGCTCAAGGTTCCCGATCGCAGCAAAAGCTTTCGTAAAACTACTCAAACCAATCGTTCTAAAAGTCAGGGTTTAGCAACATTTATGCCCCAATTGTTAAAAACAAAGAAATATTTATTCGTTAACTCCACATTTCGCTAAATTCAGTAGAATCATTTCTGCAACAAAGCGCTAAATTTAGATGCGCTTCCAGTCCTGCATCATTCAGAGGTAACCCTGTGTTGGAATTTAGTAACCGCCCCGACTCTCGTCGCCGCTCATCTCGTACACAGGCTCCTACCCAACCTCCCACCCCAGAACAACTGGATGTGCCGATTCAGAAGCAAGGTGCAAGACGGGCTCCCAGTACAAAGCAGTCATCGTCTCGGCGCGAACCCTCTAAGACATCTGTGAAGAGTCGCCGTTCTACCCGTCCTGCCCCGACCTTGCCGGATGATTCACTTCAGGGCGCTACCGTGCGGACACCCGGAGCCGTGCGCCCAAAGCGTAAAAGATTTTTCCTATTTGAACTTTTCTCTCGTAGCCCCGTAGCCAGAACTCGTCCTCTTTCCCCCCGATCGCCAGAAAAAAAGCCAGCCCTCAGTTCTTCCCGCCCCGAACCCCCGAAGCGCCGCAGTCGCCCACCTGCCTCGCCCGCGAAACTGCAACGACCTACCTCACCGTTAGTTTATGCCGTGCGGCTCTTAATTGTAGGAGTGGGCGTAGGCGCGATCGCTGGAACCAGCCTATCAGTATGGAATCCTGCTCTACGATCGTCTGCCGCCGTTGCCCAAGTCACTCCGCCTCAAATTATGGCGGCTAATGCTCTGAGCGGTGGGCAAAACATGGGACATATTGCTAAAAATACCCTGGGTGCTGGGCAAGAACTACCTGGGTTAATCGCCAAAATTGCACCGATGACTCAAGGGTTAACAGATTTAACGCCTGGCGTTTTCATGGTGGATTTAGATAAGGGCAACTACTACTCGTTTAATGGCGATATGGTTTTCTCTGCTGCCAGCATCATTAAAGTGCCCGTCTTGATTGCTTTCTTTCAAGATGTCGATGCTGGAAAAATTCGGCTAGATGAAACTATGACGATGGAGACAATAGATATTGTCGATAATTCTGGGGAAATGCAGTATTCTGCCCCTGGCACAAAGTATTCTGCTCTTGAAGTGGCAACTAACATGATTGTCACTAGCGATAATACTGCCACCAACATGATTATTCGGCGACTGGGCGGCATTGACAAAGTGAATCAGCGCTTTAAGCAATGGGGGCTTCAGCAAACTGTCCTCCGCGATCGCCTCCCCGACTTAACAGGCACGAATACTACGACTCCTAAAGAAATGACGACTCTCCTGACTGCCGTCAGCCAAGGACAACTCATTTCTATGGCATCCCGCGATCGCGCCATGTTTATTATGAGCCAGACTGAAACCGATACCCTTTTGCCAGCGGCAATGGGCGCGGGGGGGCAAATTTCTCATAAAACAGGCGATATCAAATCTATGGTGGGTGACACCGGCATTATCGATATGCCCAGTGGCAAACGCTACGTGATTACCACGCTGATGAAGCGCCTTGATAATGACAGTCGGGCACAGGATTTAATTCGGCAAATTGCCAGCACAATCTACCAGCATTTAGATTCTGCTAACCCCTCTGTAGAAGAGCCAGCCGCAGAGACATTAGATGTCCCGCAAGCTGAGCCTACTGTTATGGAAACAGAAGCCGCGATCGCTGACTCTGAAACCACCGCCGCTCCTATTCCTTAATTTAATAATTTCTATTTTTTAATTAGCAGTTAACAGCATCCTCCCCCGTCATAATGCCAGGTCGAATCTGTGACCATTATTTCGGCAGGAAATCCAACACTTAATTTCTTTGCCGTTTTGTCGCAAACTGCCAAGGGTATGCCCCGCAGCATAATATGCCCTGCGCGATCGTCTAGCGCCTCTTCAGCGCCGCTGTAAATTGCCGTTTTTCCTGTAAAGATGCAGACTCCATCGGGCGCAATAGGCACCTTAAATGACACAGAATCGAGGCTTTCGAGCAGTAGTGGCGTTTCTAGTTGGTAATTCTGAGCATCTAATAAGCGGTAGGGACGACGGGCACGAATTTCAATTTGCCCAAATCCTACTTCCACCAAATGCTGAGTGTATTGCTCATACGTTAATGCCCCGGATAAGCACATGGCTCGCAGTCGTTGATCTTGCTGAAGGTGGGAGGGAATGGGGCGAGTGGCGATCGGGTCACTCATAATCAGCCGACCATTAGGTTTAAGAACTCGATATGCCTCCTGGAGCGCTCGTACCAAGTCTGTAGGCTCAAAGATATTAAACAAACAGTTTTGTGCGACCACATCGACTGATTCATCGGCAACCGGCAGAGAAAAAGCATCGCCACTGCGAATTTCAACAAAGCTCGGCTCAAACCAATCATTCTCCTGTGCTGCTGCCGCTAAGTTACGGGCTGCCGCCGATCGCATCCTTGCCACCGGATCGATCGCCACTACGCCCCCCGGTCGCCGCGAAAAATAGGCAAACTGAAGCGCCTCCAACCCTCCCCCCACTCCTACATACAGCACGGTCGGTTCTCCCGAAAGCTCTGCGGCATGAACCGTTGTGCCACACCCGTAGTTCATTTGCTGCATCAGTTCGGGCACGTTTAGCCCAGGAAATTGCAGGGGCGTACTTTGAACACAACAAAGCCCAATTTGCGGGGTTTCTGCAACTTCACCATAAAATTGAGCAGCAGTTTCGAGATAACTCATAGAGAATTCCTACATGCAATAATCCTGAACACAATAATTCTAACGGGACTGAACGAGCCAAACTTGAGCAATTAAATCCTCGTTAAAAGCTGTTTAACCAGTATTTGCTGAAAGATTCTTGAACTGGGCACTTAATCAACTGCCACAAGCGATGGCACGTAACATTCCATCCAAGGGTCTACTAAGGAAAGAGAGGAGGAAATGCCCTATGGAACTGACCAAACACTTTGCTGCTGCCCTAACCGCTGGATTCGTTACCACTGGACTGCTGGTTTGTAGCGCCGTGCAAGCCAAAGCTGAATTCAAAGCTCTAAGTTTAGCCCCAGGCTTTTCCCCTAACCCTGAAGTTATTAGTGGGCGATCGGGCGGTACACGCTCAACGCCAGACTGCGGCTACGTCAAGGCTGCTAGCGCTCCTGATTATGTAGTGACACTCACTAAGCCCTTCACTTCCCTGAGGGCATCGGTGCAGGCATCAGGTGATGTGACGATGTTAATTGAAGGGCCCAACGGTCGGGTTTGCTCTGATGACGTTAACGGCTTAATGCCCGAGGTTTCTGGCTCTGCCCTGGCAGGCACCTACCGCGTTTGGATTGGCGATTATGTGGGTAAGGCAGACAGCGGCTTTAGCTATCAATTAACCCTACGTGAAGATAGCTAACAGTTCGCAAGTCATCTTTATTTTATCGTTCGACTATGCAACGGATCAAGCAGGAGTTTCAGCTACAGTACAAGCATCCTAACGGACAACTTTATCAGGGAGACGCGATCGCCTGGCTAACATCTTTAGAAAATGAGAGCGTCGACCTGATTTTTGCTGATCCTCCTTACAACCTTAATAAAGCTGAGTGGGATAGTTTTGACAGCCAGGAAGACTATGTAAGCTGGTCGCTGCAATGGATACATCAGGCTGCGCGGGTGCTGAAGCCGACGGGTTCGCTGTACGTATGCGGCTTTTCAGAAATATTGGCAGATTTGAAGCATCCTGCCTCGCAGTATTTTAAGGGATGCCGCTGGCTAGTGTGGCATTACAAAAATAAGGCGAACTTAGGGAACGATTGGGGGCGATCGCACGAGAGCATTATTCATTTTCGTAAGTCTGTGGCGGTCAAACTCAATCTTGACGATGTTCGGATTCCCTATGGCACCCATACCCTCAAATATCCTTCTCATCCCCAAGCCGACAGTAGCATTTATAGCAATAGTAAAGACGGCAATGGCAAACCGCGCGATCGTTGGCTGCCTCACCCTAAGGGCGCAAAACCCAAAGACGTGATCGACATTCCCACGACCTGTAATGGCATGGGCGAGACTACTCCCCACCCTACTCAAAAACCCGAAGAACTGATTAGAAAGTTTGTGCTGGCATCCTCTCAACCCGGAGACTGGGTGATTGATCCGTTTTCGGGGTCAGGCACAACGGTTGTAGTGGCAGAGCAGTTGGGGCGGAGGTGGATGGGTTGCGATTTGAGTACAGAATATCATCAATGGGCGATCGCCCGTCTTGAGAGTGTTCGTCGCCTGACTCCAGAAGAATGGATTGCCTTCGATCGCAACAATGCTCAGCGGCGAGGAGCGATTCGCTCCTGATCTCTTTGTGAAGCACAAAGGCTTAAACCCAATGTCTAAAACCGTCCTGATTACCTCGTTTGCAACCTGGAAGAGTAATCAACGCACCAATTCTTCTGATGAGCTACTGGAAGAAGTTTTGCAAACCTCTAACCTGCCGCCCTCGGTCTATTGGCTCAGACAATTGCCTGTTAATACGCCTGTTGCCAAGGACATTGCGATCGCTCAAGTTATTCGGCTTCAGCCCCAAATAATGCTCTGCTGCGGCATGGCGGAATTACGAGAAAAACTGAGCTTGGAGGTGCGGGCTGTGGTAAGTAATCAAGTTCTTCAAACTTCAATTCACTTAACAGAACTTATGAAGGACTTATCCCACAGTGAAATTAGTTTTGATGCAGGTCGATTCGTTTGCAATAGTTTTTATTATTCCATGATGAATTATTTCAGAATGAATGATTCGATCAAAGAGTCAATCAGCAGATCTTCAGTCAGTGATTCACAAAATACTAATTCACAGTGTGCTTGTCTGTTTATTCACGTTCCCATTTTGACAACCCTGAACCGATCGCAAATTTTGATGGATTTTTGCAAAATCTTGAATAAATGTGTGTTTTAATTGGCAGACGTTTAAAATACCTCTTATCTCAAAGCTTGACCAATTTACGATGAAGTGGCAATATTCAGCCTATGTTTACAACTCGCCGTCGCTCCATTCGTTCTAGCAGTTGGTCGCGTAAAAAGACCCGTCGTTTTCCTCGCCCCCTTCCCCTACTAGCTATGGCAGTAGGCGTGTTGCTGGGGTCTGAGCTACTGCTAAGGGCGATCGCCAACTTATCAGGCTTAAATGGGCAATTCGCCCAGGCTGCTAACGAACTTGCCCAAGCTTATCAACTGCAATTTCTCAGCCCCGATGGACAGGCTTACAAAACCCTGCCCAGTTCCGGCAAGCTTCTAGCCAACCGCGATCCGTTGATGGGCTACCAGCTACAGCCTAAGCAATCAACTCAATTTTGGACTGTCAATGCTCAAGGCTTCCGCGATGTAGAAGACGTGCCTCGGCAAAAACCCAGCAATGAAACTCGAATTTTTGTGCTGGGAGGTTCAACTGCCTTTGGTCAGCTTAGCTCTAGCAATCAGGCGATGTTTACCCATCAACTAGAGCAACGCCTGAATAAGCAGGTGGCAGCCCAGCGCGCCAAACCTAACGCTTACCAGCCTGAGTTTTTACCTTACACCGCTGATGAAGTCGAAAAAGTGCTTCAGCGTGCCACCCGTCTGCCCGATCGCCAATATCGGGTGATCAATGCTGCGGTTCCGGGCTACGCTTCAGGTAACATCGCACAACTCATGGAGCGGGTTGCCGACTATAGCCCCGATGTCGTGATTGTACTGGGGGGCTATGATGATTTGCTTTTACCTAGCGCTCGGAGCGCCGTAGAAATTCCTGGCTTAGACGATATTCTGGCAGGCAAAGGTGAAAACTGGGGCGCTCAGTTTATGAATGCAATGGGCAACGGCTTCAATAACTTGTATTTGGTGCGGGCACCACAGGCATTTCAAAAAGCGGATAAAGTTGACCCGCATGTCGTGCGATCGCTCAACATCGCGGCTACGCCTTTGCCCGTTGCCCAAAGCCTTGCCGCTAATCCTTCCGAGCTAGATTTGCGCGTTGCCCATTACCGCAACCACTTACAGCAAATGGTGCGTTGGAGTGCGGCAGCTAAAAAGCCTTTGTTTATTGGCATTCAGCCCGAAGTCACCGGGTATGGCAAAACTCAACCTACTGCTGAAGAGGTCGAAATTCTTAACCAATTGGGCAAGAACTATCAGGAGCAGGTTCGCACGGGCTACGACAAGTTGGCGACCGTGGCGGCAGAAGCGGCACAGGGCTCGGCGCAAGCTAAAGTCATGAATCTTTATGGCATGTTTGGTGAAACGGGTAAGGGTGGCATGTTCTTGAATGCTACAAATTTGACCGACTCAGGAAATGCGATTTTGGCAGAGCGCTTTTATCGGGCGATCGCCACAGATTTAGCCATTAAGCCCAAGCCTTTTGCCACTAGTGAATAACATTCCTGCCTATCGTTGATAATGCTCGTATGGTTTCTCACCCCACGAGCCGAATGTTTATCCTGCCTTTTCTTGTCCAAGTTCCGCCTAGCCCCGTTCCCCAGGCGGCACCCCCGCCTGCGACAGAAATTGTTCAACCTCAAGAAGTGCGAGCATTGCCAGGACAGCTTGACCGCATTCCTGTTTTCAATAGCAACAGTCCTGAACTGGTTCAAACCGAGGGAATTCTGCTCTCGACTTTTCCACCCCGCGGCAAACAGCAGCCTGCTGCCCACCTCAATTTTCCTTTTAACGGGGTCTTTGACCTCTTTGCTCACCATGTTTTCAAGGCGATCGACCCTGATTTTAGCAGCCTTTATCTAGGCATTATTGTCTACAATCCAGGCGATCGCCCTGTTACGCTCAGTTTGCTTCAAGCTGCCAGCTACCTCAGCCAACCCGATGCGCCTTTTATTCCACTAGCTGCCCAAATCGATAATTCTCAGGGTGACGTTTACGCTGGGCCCGGCAGCCGAGCCATGAGCGATGTTTTGCGCGGCAGACGGCAAGATATTTTCCCAGCCAAACTGACGATCGCGCCTCAGTCGTACCAGATGTTAATGAACTTTCCCATCCCTGTTGCCAGCCTCGATCCACCGCTGAATGGTCGGTCTACCCTCTTGCGTTTACAAAGTGATGGACAGGTTCATTTGGCAAGTTTGGCGCTCCTGGCACGCAAAAACGCAGACGGCAGCGATCGATCGCCCACCCTAGAAGAATGGCAATCGCTTCTTGAAAACGGCGGCTTATCAAGTGGTCGCGATCGCGTGCCCACTCCCCTTGACCAGGCTGCCACCCGTCCCATCATTTACGGGCGCGTTGCAGGGGTTGCCCAGGGCGCTCGATGGCAAGCCCAAGTCACGGACAGTCCTACTGCAACGAGACTGACCATCCCTGCTGCTGGAAAAGCCTTTTCTTATGGGCTCAGTACTCTCATGGGCGGCAGGCTGGGCACCGAGCAAGTCCAAAGCGCCCCCATGCTCGTGCGATATCCCGACACGGCATATCAGGCGCACGGTAACTACGGCATTGAGTACAATCTGGCGCTACCGTTGCACAATTCCACCCAGCAAGCCCAGACTGTGACTGTTGCCCTGCAAACTCCCATTAAAGAAGACGAACTGAGTACGGATGGGCTGCGTTTTTTTGATCCGTTGCCGACCTCAACCTTCTTTCGGGGCACGGTGCGAGTTAGCTATCGAGATGACCAGGGGTTGCCCCGTACTCGCTATGTCCATTTGGTGCAGCGGCGAGGTCAGCCTGGAGAGGCGTTGGTGACGCTGAAAATGGCAGGGGGCGATCGCCGCCTCGTTCAATTCAGGCTGATGTATCCACCCGATGCTACGCCGCCTCAAGTATTAACAGTCCGTACCCTCGCCGAATAGCGCTGTCACGCTCCATTCTTTTAGCCTCTATTTAGCCATCTATCCGAGTCGTTGCCCTATGAACCTGCCTACCTGGATTACTGTTTCTCGCCTCCTCGGGGTGCCCTTCCTCCTCTACTTCTTGCATCAGCCAACGCCTCAAAGCCGCTGGATCAGCCTGGTAATTTTTGTGGTTGCGGCGGGCACCGACTGGCTAGATGGATACTTAGCTCGACGATTGAACCAGGTAACCGACCTGGGCAAGTTTCTAGACCCGTTGGTAGATAAGCTGCTGGTGTTAGCGCCGTTGCTCATGTTAATTGAATTAGGGCAGATTCCGGCTTGGGGTGTCTTTTTAATTTTGGGACGCGAGTTGGCGATCGCCGGATGGCGCGTTAATCAAACCACAATTTCGGGAGCCAACATTTGGGGCAAGCTCAAAACCGTTAGCCAAATTGCCGCGATCGCACTCTTAATTGCGCCGCTGCCGACCGTTTGGCGATCGCCCTCCCTTCTAGCTTTTTGGCTATCTGTAGCTCTAACCTTAATATCGGGCGGCATTTATTTAATTCCCCAAAGCGAAAGATCCTCCTAAAACGCTTGAGATCTCCTAACTTTCAGTTCCTTTAAACCGCTTTCCTCAACCTCACGCTCTCCACCTAGCCCGCTTGCAGTCACCACTCGGAAAATACCGAAGTCTGCAAGCGGGCTTCATATTGCTTTTATATAAAGGTGCTGAAATCACCGATCTCAACGATAAAAACCATACATTACTTTTAAGTAAGTAAAGTTCCTGTATAGCTCATATCAATTGCAGATGAAGATGCAGTCAAGAGCTATTGCTCATAAAGCTCAACCTATTCAAGCATTACCACCTCTCTCGGAATAGTGATTCACGCAGGCAATTTTGCATAAATTGCCATTTTCTAGCGAACTATTCCTTTGGCTAAAGTGATTTTTTTTACTCAACAGCGATCGCAGTGCCATACGCCTGCAATTTTCTGCTGCTCACAAATCCTTAGAGAATTGCACATCATGGTTACAAACAACGTTCAAGAATTCGTTCAAGAAAAAATTCAAGAGATCGTTCAAGAACCTGTTTCAGGACGTTCTTTAGGCATTGGTTTAAATGGCATTTCTGACTTCTCAACCGAGCTTCCGTTTATCGATATTTTTCAATCTTCTCGCGTTTGGTTTCCCCAAAGCGAAGCCAAATGGGATTCAGGAGAAACCCTAGATCTGGACTCATCAGGCTGGGTGCGATCTCTACCCAGCAACAGCGTTGCCAGCACGCTGATGATGCGCGACATGCCCAACATCTATCGCCCAGGGCGTTACGTTGTTTCCTACGAAGGTACAGGCACGATTGAATATGGATTCGATGCTAAAAAAATAGACAGTGAATCTCTCATCGGAAGCGACGTAATCCAGGTTGATCAGGCGAGTGCCAATGGGATTTATCTCAAAATTACATCTACCGATCCTCGCAACACCGGAGACTACATTCGCAACATTCACGTTTACCACGAAGACGATTTGCCTTTGGTTGAACTGGGTGTGAAATTTAATCCAGAATTTACCCAAAAAGTGAAAGACTTTGGCACCTTGCGCTTTATGGATTGGATGAACACTAACGGTTCGCCCCAAAAAGACTGGGCAGATCGGGCGACGCTGGACGACTCGACTTGGGCAAGAAAAGGTGCTCCGTTGGAAGGGATGGTGGCACTTGCAAATGAGACAGGCACATCCCCTTGGTTCACCATGCCTCACCAAGCGACCGATGACTACATCGCCAATTTTGCAGCCTACGTCCGTGATCATCTCGATCCTAAGTTGAAAGCATATGTTGAGTATTCCAATGAAGTTTGGAACTGGCAATTCCCTCAAGCCCATTACGCCGTAGAGCAAGCCAAAGCCAAGTGGGGCGATCGCTTGGTGGGGCATGGGGGCTGGATGCAATGGTACGGAATGCGCAGCGCCCAAACGGCAGACATTTGGAAATCGACCTTTGGCGCAGAAAAGGATCGGGTTGTTGCGATCGTGACGACTCAAACCGCCTGGAAAGGACTGGAAGACCCCATCTTGAATACGCCATCTTGGGTTGCCGAAGGACATGAACCTGCCTGGAAATCATTTGACGCCTACTCTGTTAGCGGGTACTTTGGCGGCAACTTGGGGAGCGCCGAAAATACTGCAACTGTCAAATCTTGGCTCGCTGATGCTGATGGCGGTTTTGGTAAAGCATTTCAGCAGCTTAATGTCGGGGGTCTTCTTCCTGGAGATAATCAATATTCGGTTGCCGATTCCATCAATAGCTTTCAATATCATGCAGAGGTTGCACAGCGACACGGGTTAGACATGGTTGCTTACGAAGGCGGACAACATTTGGTAGGAGTCGGAGGCGTTGAGAATGATCAAGAATTGGCAAATTTTTTAGTAGAACTCAACCGCCGTCCCGAAATGCAGGATCTTTACACCAAGCTTCTGGACGGTTGGAAGCAATCTGGAGGAACGCTGTTTAACCATTTTGTGGATGCATCCACTGCTGGAAAATGGGGAAGCTGGGGTTCATTAGAAAGCATCACTCAAGTGACTTCGCCTAAGTATGCAGCTTTAACTAACTTTATTGCCAAAAACGATCGATGGTGGAACGAACCTACCTCATCTACTCGAATAGGTTTGCATCAGCGAGGAACATTTCAAAATGACCGATTGCAAGGTGAGAAGTATGACGACACTCTCATCGGCAAATCTGGAGATGATGAGCTTGCTGGAGGAAGGGGAGACGATCGCCTCCATGGTGGAGATGGCAACGATACCCTCATCGGTGACGCAGGTGATGATATTCTCATTGGCGGATTTGGAGCCGATAGTTTAACCGGTGGCGAAGGTGCAGATCGATTTGTCTACAGCAACCTAAGAGCCTCGCTAAGCAATGCTCCTGATGTGATTACGGATTTTGATTTAAGCCAAGGCGATCGCCTTCAACTCCGTAGTTTAACCATGCCCAAAGCTCTCATTAGCGCAGGTCTACAGCAAGACAATACCCTGACTGAGGCAGCCTCCTCCGCCTATACCAACTTTTCATTAGGAGCCGATTCTGCCCTACTGTTCAGTTGGGGTAGCAAAACCTATCTCTCCGTCAACAACCAAGACCCTGGTTTCTCTGCCCCCCAGGATTTGGTCTTAGAGATAGCAGGTTCCGTCGAAATACCTATCGGCACTCTGAAGGTCAATGACTACTTTGCCTAAACAATGCAGTGGATAGGTTTCTAGCTATAGATTAAACAAGTGGCAAAAAAAGGAGGGATTGAGCACTGCTCGATCCCTCCCTTTTCTTTCTAATAATGACTCATTCTAATAACGACCAATCCTCTTAAGAGTTAAGTTGATTACCACGCTTGTATTGGAAATAGGCAGCCACAAACAAGCCTGCCAACGTTACTGGAATCAAACCTAAGACAATGCCCACTAGCAATGGTTCTACCACGACTGATCTCTCCTTGATTTAAGGTCAAACATTTTAGCAAGTTTTTAGAGTTTACCTTGCCGCTATGCTCCTATCATCTCTTATTGCGATCGAATTTGGAATACCTTCTTACTCCAATTGAGGCAGAGAAGCAAGCGCAATCGAAAAACTTGTAAAAGATCAACCTAAATTGTTGCCTAAGTTGCTGAAAAAGAATAAATTATGCTGAGTTTTGATAATAAATAGGTTACATTTCTCATATAGTGTTGCCTGCCACAGTGCCTCCTTTATAACTTTGCATACTCAAGAACTGTTGAATAAACCCCTTACTCACACCAGCACAGATCTCCAAAAAGCTGCGATAACGACATTGGCAGTGCTACTAGTGGTGTTGATCTCCGTGTTCGGTGTTTACCAGTTTCGGCGCGCCGATCCCTATATTCAAAGCGTCTTGTCCTTGTCGGGCGACCCGGTGCAAGGACAGGTTATTTTTCAGCTTAATTGTGCCGTCTGTCATGGCATAGAGGGTCAAGGGTTAGTGGGCCCTAATCTTTACCATGTTGCCTCTCGCAAGTCGCAGGTAGGACTCATTGAACAGGTTATTAGCGGTAAAACACCTCCCATGCCGCAGTTTCAGCCTAGCCCCGAAACCATGGCAGATCTGCTGAAATACCTGGAGAACCTATAGCAGCCATAAAAAACCGACTTTGCCCCAAGATGGAGGAAAGTCGGCAAAGGTGCTCTTCAAACTGAACTGAATCCAGAGGAATAGATTCAAGTGATGGCTCACTCTAACTCAGCCAAGTTCAGAAATCGGGGAGAAATCGGGGAGAAATCGGGGAGTGACTGATTCGCGTATGTTGGGGAAATGGGCGCTGAGCAGATTCATGCTTTCGTTCAGCAATTCTGCAATTCGATTCCATAAAGGTTTCAATTTCAGGATGAGTTGCATTTTGGGTAATTTTGGACAACCCTATAGGTATTCCTTCAAGCGATATCCCAATCCATGCACTGTCTCAACAAAATCTTCTGGAGAACCTGCTGCTTTCAGTTTGTTGCGTAAACTTTTAATGTGGGTCTTAACTGTTTCTTCCGTTGGTTGGCTTTCCACCGACCAAATGCGCTCAATCATCCCAGCACGACTTAATACCCGACGACCATTAGACACTAATAACTCTAATAGAGCGTATTCTTTGGGTGTAAGCTGAAGCCCAACTTCGTCATAGGTCACTTCGTAAGTACTAGAGTTAAGTCGTAGCTTGCCCCAGGCTAGGCTAGTTGTCATGCTTTGACCCCGGCGCAGTAGCGCACGAATTCTTGCCATTAATTCCTGTAAATCAAACGGCTTCACGACATAATCATCGGCTCCGGCATCTAGTCCGTTAATCTTATCGGTTACGGTATCTCGGGCAGTCAGCATCAGAACGGGCAGGGTAAAGTTCCGATCGCGCAATCGCCGACAAAAGCCAATTCCGTCTAACTTTGGCAATGTCACATCTAGCACGACCAGGTTGTATTGCCCCACTTCAATGCAACTCCAAGCTGCCTCACCATCACCTACGACATCAACGGTATACTGGCGATCGCTCAGTGCCTCGTTCAATACCTCTGCTAGGTACAAATCATCTTCAACCACTAAAATCCGCATGGTCTACAATCTCCTATGAAGCGATCGCCTGAAAAAAAATGGCTCATTTTGGGGCTGGGGGTTATAGCTTTAGTGATGGGCTGGATTAGTTGGATGGCATATCAAAGTTCAGAGCGCTTGCTTGAGAGTACTAACAAATCACAGCAAACCCATGAAATTATCAAGAACCTAATTAATGTTTATGCCACCATGTCGATCGCCGAATCGGGGCGGCGAGGCTATGTATTTTTAGGCGATCAGAAGGAGCTATATCGCTATCAAGCCGCAATTCGAGAACTTGATCCAGGGATGGAAACATTGCAAAAGAGTTTGAGCGATCGCTTAGAACAATTAAAACGATTAGAAGCGCTGGAGATACTTCTTAATCAAAGAATAAGCTTGCTTCAGCAATCTATTCAACTTTACCAAACCGAAGCCAAAGTCACGCCTCGACAAGTTCAGATAACAGAGCAAAGTATTAAGCTCCGAGACAAGATTCAGTTAGTGATTGCAGCAATGCAGCAAACTGAAGAACTTTCGTTAGAGCAATGGGTAGACCAATCTCGAACGAGGATTAGGCAGGAACTAGGGGTTAGCCTTTTGGTAATTTCTTCTAGTTTTGGAATATTGGCGATCGCCTCTTTTTTACTCTATCACCAGTTTGTTAAACGACAGCAAGCCGAGGCACTTCAAGCAAAATTAATGGGTGAGAAGGAAGTGAGCGAAGCCAAACTAAAATTCTTTTCAATGGTTTCCCACGAGTTTAGAACCCCGTTAAGCGTTGTCCTAGCCTCATCACAATTACTGACTCAAGGCAGCCAAACTTGGTCAGAAGAGCGAAAGTACAAAACCCTTTATCGCATTCAATCTTCTGCCAAATTAATGACTCGGTTACTTACTGATATTTTAGCTTTGACAAGAGCTGAAGCAGGCAAGCTAGAGTGTCATCCCGAAGATTTAGATTTAGAAGCTTTTTGCCTTAACCTTGTGGAAGAAAAACAACTGAGTTCAACACGTTCTTCCATTCATTTTTTTAGCTCAGGACAAACCCATCCGGTGCGTCTTGATGCAAACTTGCTGTATTCAATTCTGAACAATTTGTTAGAGAATGCAATAAAATATTCACCCCCCAATCAGCCCGTCTTGTTAAGTTCAACTCTTGAGCCAGAAACGGTTGTCTTTAAAGTGCAAGACCATGGAATTGGCATTGCATTGGAAGAACAACAGAAAATTTATGAGTTGTTTTATCGGGGACAAAATTCTGGAGCGATCGCTGGAACGGGTTTAGGCTTGGCAGTGGTCAAGAAATGTGTAGAACTTCACCACGGCAAGATTTTCGTTACTAGTGAATTGGGTCAAGGCACAACATTTACAGTTCAAATTCCACTGACGGTTGCCGATCTACAGGTTAATCTGGGAAGAAACCAAGCGCTTCTATGAATAAGAAATCTGCCATCATTCTATCCCTGATACTGCTTGTAACTCCCTGGATGTTAGTTGGGATGGCTTCAAAAGTTGCTTCAGAACAGGGTTGTAGGCTCAATGAAGCCCAAGCCTATCCCTGCAACGTGGCTGGACATGATGTTGGTGAGGCGCTTTACACCATGAGTATGATGGGATGGCTAGGGGTGATGACGTTTGTGCCCAGCTTTGCAGGATTAGTCATTGCCTTATCTATGAAAGATCAATCTAGAGATAACGTCCGTTAGCTTAGTTAGCCTATGCCATCATTTATCGCTGATGCCATTTCTGCCCTCTCCTCTGCTTACAGCGGCTGGATCTTTTGGAATCTTTTCCTGGCATTTATTCCCCTCGTTCTTAGCTTTTTACTATTTCGGCGCAAAAATGTGTCAAAGTCCTGGTTGGGATGGTTCAGCGGCATTGCTGTAATCATTGGGCTAATTGGTTTTTTGCCTAAGCTGCCTCGTGTTCTGGGTAAAGCGATAGGGTTATTGCAAAGTGCTATCAATGGAGACAGTTCGGCTCTTATGGGCGTGCTTTGGTTAATCGCGATCGCCCTCATTGCTCTGGTCTTGAGCCTGATTCTTTTCAAACGAAAGCAAAATCTCCGATCGCTAGGCTGGTGGCTAGGATTAGCGGTATTTATTGCATTTCTTCCCAATGCTCCCTATCTCCTGACCGACATCATTCATTTAATTCGCGCAACTAGCTCGGGTCAAATTTCGCCTTGGGCGATTGCCCTAGTCGTCATTCCAATTCATGTCGCTGCAATTTTACTAGGTATGGAGGCTTACGTCATTTCCCTCATGAACCAGGGCTATTACCTCAAACATCACGGAGCCAAGCAATACATTTTTTTGGGGGAAATCATTGTTCATGCCCTCTGCGCT
The DNA here is from genome assembly GCA_019358855.1 of Timaviella obliquedivisa GSE-PSE-MK23-08B. Classification (NCBI taxonomy): domain Bacteria; kingdom Bacillati; phylum Cyanobacteriota; class Cyanophyceae; order Oculatellales; family Oculatellaceae; genus Timaviella; species Timaviella obliquedivisa. The sequence goes on from JAHHII010000012.1 coordinate 48,750, forward strand.
GTTGGGGTTTACCTGGGGCGATTTGCTCGCTTAAACAGTTGGCAGTTGGTCACCGACCCCAGCAATGTTCTACTGACTGCCTTTGACACGTTAACGGCAAAGCGTCCAGCAGTGGTCATGGTTGTGACGTTTATGGGGCTAACAGTTCTCTACTGGCTCATGAAACAACTAACCATCGGCATCAGGCTGCGGTGGCAGACGGCACAAAGGGGAGATGACGGCTTAGATTAAGAGGCATCCGCTGACTGAGGCATTAACTCTGGTGTGATGAAGAGAGCAAGAGGAGATTCCTGGTTCTTTTCAAGGTGATGGGCAAGACGCTCGATCGCCCGATCCATCAGCGCTAACCCTTGTTCTAGCGTTTCTACTACTGCCAGTTGTCCCCGCAGATCCGAGGCACCCATGAAGCCTTTGGCATACCAAGTCATGTGTTTCCGGGCTTGACGAATGCCGCGATCGCCCTTGTATGCCCACAGCATTTCCAAATGTTCCCTTGCACACTGAAGCCGTTCGATCGGTGTTGGCGGCAGGCGCAGTTCTCCAGTTTTCAGGAAGTGATCCACCTCACCCACTAAAAATGGATAGCCCAAAGTCCCCCGTGAACACATCACGCCATCTGCCTGAGTCTCCTCCAAGCATCGTACCGCCGCCTCCACTGAAAAAATATCACCATTGGCGATGACTGGAATAGATAGGACTTCCTTCACCCTAGCAATCCACTCCCACCGAGCCGTCCCATTGTAGCCCTGAGCGCGAGTGCGACCATGAAGCGTCAGCATTTGTGCCCCAGCATCTTGCATTCGTTGAGCAAACTCAACAGCGTTGATTTCCTGATCTGACCAGCCAATGCGAGTTTTAACCGTGACGGGCACATCCACCGCCTTAACGACCGATCGCACGATCGCTTCAGCCAGTTCTGGTTGCCGTAACAAAGAAGACCCGCCACCATTTTTAGTAATTTTATTGACTGGGCAGCCCATATTAATGTCTACGGTATCTGCGCCCTCATCCACAGCCCGCTGGGCTGCTTCTGCCAAAAAGTCGGGGCGACAATCAAAAAGCTGAATGCTGATGGGGCGCTCGTGGGGGTCAATCTCCATGAGCTTAGGGAGTTCTTTAACATAGTGCAAGCCCGTGGCATTGACCATTTCGGTATACATCATAGAATCCGGTGCGTAGCGGCGCACTAGCCTTCTAAACACCAGGTCGGTCACTCCCGACAACGGCGACTGCAAAACGCGACTCTTGACCTCTATCTGCCCAATTTTGAGCGGGGTAGAAAGTCGGGCTTGAAGGCTAGGCGAAGGAGAAACCATGAGCGTGTCAAGAATTCTAGAATGTTCTCATTGTATCGTGGGGCTGAGTTAGGGAATGGCAGTCTAAAAGGAAGGAGCCTAAGAGGTTGTCTGAGAAGTCTAGGTTGCTATCCAATCCGCCCCCTAAATCCCCCATTTTGGGGGACTTTGAAGAAGGAGTGGCTCGGAAGTCCTACCCCAAAATGGGGGGTTGGGGGGCGAGTGTAAGAATCTTTGATACTTCTCAGACATCCTCTAAGAAAGGGCGGCAGGGCGATCGCCTTCCTCTGCCAGTTGTGCCCATTCTCTTCGAGCCATTTGACAGTCAAACTGAATTTGAGCTTTGAGGTCATCTAAGGAGGCAAACTTTTGTTCAGGGCGAAGAAAGTTTTCTAGTTCAACCGTCAGCGTTTGCCCGTAAAGGTCGCCTGACCAGTTCAGCAAATGAACCTCAACGGTTGGCTTAGGCGGTCCTTGCCCTGCAACTGTAGGACGATCGCCAATATTCATAACCCCTAAGCTCTCTACAGTCGAGGCTTTTACCCTCACTCGGTAAACCCCTTTCTGCGGCAAAAATTTCTCTTCAGGAAGCTCCAGGTTGGCAGTCGGAAAGCCAATCGTTCTGCCCAGTTGCCGACCAGGTACCACTTTGCCAACGAGGGTATAAGGTCTACCCAAAAGCTGGATGACTTGACGCGGTTTCCCCTGTTCGAGAGCATGGCGAATCGCCGAACTGCTAACGCGATCGCCCGCAGCCGTGTACAGCGGGGCAATACTGACCGTCACATTATATTGAGCCGCGATCGCCTTCAGATCATCCGTCGTTCCCGCTCGACATTTGCCAAACCGAAAGTTTTGCCCCACGCTAACCTGCCTGACCTGAAGTTGTTGCACCAAAATCTTTTCAACAAATTCTTGGGGTGTAAGGTTCGCAAGGGCCTCATCAAACGGTAGTAGTACCAGCTGCTCTATGCCCAAGCTTTCAAGATGCTGCACTTTTTCATCTAGCGGAGTGAGCAAAGTGCGGCATTGCCCCGTGAAAAATTCCTGGGGATGAGGACTAAAAGTGACAACGGTAGGAAATACCTTTTCTGAGCCAGGTCGTGAAAACTTACTATCTAACAAAATGGGCTGAATGACTTGTCGATGCCCTCGATGGATGCCATCAAAGTTACCCAGGGCAACGAGTGTTGGTGTTTTTGCAATGGTGAGAGAAGAGATTATCCACACGCTTTACATTCTGACATAAAAGGAACGTTTGGCTAACACCATTTCACTTAACCGAACGTTGTCGTTAATACGTCAGGTGCTAAACCATCAGTTAATAATCTATCAGGTGCTAAACTATCAGTCGCCAGTACATCAACTTCCAATCCTTCCCACGCAATCAGGCTATTGGGATAGGCGCTCACCACATTATCTTTAATACGATCCATAAAGTCGTCGTCATGCAGCGGATCATGGTGAAAAATTACGAGCTTTTTGACATTGGCAGATTTTGCGAGCTTAACGGCTTCTTGCCAAGTGGAGTGACCCCAGCCGACTTTGCTAGTTCTTTGGCAGTGGTATTCTTCATCGGTGTAGGTGGAATCGTAGATCAACACATCAGCATCTTGTGCCAAACGAACGACGTTTTCATCACAGCGATCGGGATAATGCTCGGTATCGGTCACGTATGCTGCTGCATGCCCCCGCCAGTTAACCCGATAGCCGATCGCCTCTCCAGGATGGTTAAGCAACGCACTTTCGACCAGTACCTCCTCGCCGACCGTAACCGAGTCGCCAATGGCTAAGTCAAAAAATTTCAGGTCAGCCCCCATAATTTGCAGCGGCACCGGAAAATTAGGGTGAAGCATTTGGTCGTTGAGGCGTTGCTCAATGGTGGAGCCGTTAGGGGCGATCGCCCCATAAATGCTGAAGTGATTGCCCTTGACGAATGCTGGAATAAAGAACGGAAAACCTTGAATGTGATCCCAATGGGAATGGGTGAAAAACAGGTGGGCTTCTACTGGAAGCTGTCGCATCAGGGATTGTCCTAACACTCGCAGTCCCGTTCCACCATCAAAAATCAAGCGGTTGCCCCCCACACACATTTCGACACAGGACGTATTGCCGCCATAGCGCACCGTACTGTGCCCCGGACAGGCAATACTGCCCCGGACTCCCCAAAAACGAACTGTGAATTGGTCTTCAACGTTAGACATGTGCAATTCTCGACAGTTTCCACAAAACCCAAACAAACTGAAATTAATGAACTGAAAGCTCCTTAAATCTGAGCCTGATTTAACTCAGTGAAGAGATTTAACCTAAATTAGAGTTAGCCCAAATTAAACAAGCATTTTTCTAGGTATACAACTTTCCTCTCAGATCGTTATCGATCTTTAACAAAAAGCTTGTACTTAACTATTCCCCTCATTTGAGGGCAAAGCCTCAAGGATAAGCAGGAACTTTAAGAAACTAAAGGAGCGATCGGCAAGTTCCAGGTTTTTAGACAAAACAGCCCTGAAACGCAGGTCATGTTGTACTGCAGTGGCGTAATCGTAATATAGTTCTGCCGAATTGCTTGCACATCAGTAGGAGCGTTCTTAAACCACTCCATGTCAGATTGCGGTGTTTTTAGCCCAGGTAGGGCTGTGGGGTCGAGGGCATGGTCAAACACTTCTTCCAAAACCTCCCCAGCTAGCCAGTAGTAGGTTTTCCCCCTCGGATCAACTCGTTTCTCGAACTGGTCAAAATAGCGTCGCACGCCTTGGCGCGTCATCATCGCTCCCGCAATTTTATCGGGCGGAACCGGGGGAACGTTGACATTGAGGAGGGTTGGCTGGGGCAGAGGAGATTCGGCAAGACGCGCGACTAGCACTTGGGCAAAGTCGGCAGCGGGCTGAAAAGCTTGGTGGGTAAAGCTGGTAAGACTCAGGGCAATGCTAGGGATGCCTTCAATGACTCCTTCCATTGCTGCTGAGACGGTGCCGGAATAGAGGACATCAGTGCCCAAGTTAGCACCGTGATTGATGCCTGACAGTACCATATCGGGGGGGGCCTCAAGCAATGCGCCCAGAGCCAGTTTGATGCAATCGGCAGGAGTTCCCGAAGATGCCCAAGCTTTGATAGAGGGATGAAAGACGGATTCAACGAGTTCTGCCCGGATGGGGTCATGAATAGTCAGCCCATGCCCAGTGGCTGAGCGTTCGCGATCGGGGCAAACAACCGTCACTTGGTGTCCTGCGGCTGCGAGGGTGTTGGCTAGGGTGCGAATGCCGAGGGCGAACACGCCATCGTCGTTACTAATTAAAAGGTTCATGGGTGGAGAGGAAATGGTCTTCGGTTGGGATCTTAACTGTAGACTGTTAGGGATATCCTTAAAGTCTTACGTGACACCCCACTCCAGGCAATGACTACACAGCTTAATGATCTTGAAACGCAATTGGTAGTGCTGAAACAAGAAGCGCAACGAGCGATCGCTACCACCACTACTCTCGACGACCTTGAGCAATTGCGCATCAAGTATTTGGGTAAAAAGGGCAGTTTGTCTCAAGTTTTGGGCGGCATGGGGCGGCTAGATGCTTCAGAGCGTCCTCGCATTGGTGCCTCTGCCAACGAGGTCAAAGAGATCATTCAGGCAGAACTTGATCAGAAGAAAGCCACACTGCGATCGGCACAAATCGAAGCCAAACTGCTCTCAGAAACCCTTGATGTCACAATGCCAGGGGTGTTTCATCCCCAAGGTCGTGCCCATCCGCTCACTAGCACCATCGAGCGAGCGCTAGATGTCTTTGTGGGTCTGGGTTACACGGTGGCAGAAGGACCCGAAATGGAGACAGATTACTATAATTTTGAGGCATTAAACACCCCTGCAGATCATCCCGCGCGCGATATGCAGGATACATTTTATCTCTCAGATGGTAATCTGTTGCGGACGCACACTTCTTCCGTGCAGATTCGCTACATGGAGAACAACGAGCCGCCCATCCGGGTTGCTGCTCCAGGGCGCGTTTATCGTCGGGATACCGTTGATGCGACCCATTCGGCAGTGTTCCATCAAATTGAGATTTTGGCAGTGGATGAGGGGCTAACTTTTACTGATCTGCGCGGCACCATCAAGATTTTTTTAGAAGCAATGTTTGGGGACTTGCCGATTCGCTTTCGACCTAGCTTCTTTCCGTTCACCGAGCCTTCTGCTGAGGTCGATGTGCAGTGGCGAGGGCGCTGGCTGGAGGTTTTGGGCTGCGGCATGGTTGACCCAAACGTACTCAAATCAGTTGGCTATGACCCAGAAATTTATACTGGGTTTGCGGCTGGCTTTGGAGTCGAACGGTTTGCTATGGTGCTGCACCAGATGGACGATATTCGTCGGTTATATAACAGTGACCTGCGCTTCTTGCGGCAGTTTTAAGAAAGTTGGCGTGGCAGTTCTAGGAAAGCTGGCTTTGATATTCGGGCTTAAGAATGGAGAAAATGGCGAAGGACTCGAAGTGCTCGCCTTTTTTAACGCACTCTCTCAGGATTCCCTCTAACCGAAAGCCCACCGATTCATAAACGTGCCACGCCCGATGATTGTAATCTTTGACATCTAACCAAAGGCGATGGGTATTCCAGTCTTCAAAAGCGAGTTTCTGTAGAAGCTTCAGAGTTGCTTTGCCATAGCCCTTGCCTTTTTGGGTGATAACCAGGCGCTGAATACAGAGGACTTGATTCGGATCGGTGAGCCCATAAAGAATTGTGTATCCAATCGCGCCCTCAGCTTCGATGATGAAGTGAAGGGCATCGGGGTCGGCGATCGCTTCTTCATGCTGTTGGCGTGTCCATTGAGAAACAAAATCTCGGTTATCGGAATGGTTCTCAGCGGCTAGGACAAAATCGAGATCTTCAGATGTAGTGGGGCGGAGAACACTTGACATAATGATAGATAAGGAGCAAAGCTATTCTACGACGACGGGATGAAAAGCGCGCTCAACAAATCGATCGCCCACCATAAAGCGAGGCTGCGAAGGATGTATCCGTGCCACGACCTCATAATTAATCGTTCCCATCCATCCTGCCAACTGTTCCGCAGTAATCTGTTCCTCACCGTCTGCACCTAAGAGGGTCGCAACAGTGCCAACTTCAACATTAGGGATATGGGTAACATCGACCATAAACATGTTCATGCAAATGCGTCCTCTAATGGGCGATCGCGTTCCATTGATCAACACGTAACCCAAATTAGAGAGGCGGCGATCGTAGCCTTCGTGATAGCCCAGGGGCAAAACTGCAATCCGCATGGGATAAGTCGCCCGGAAGGTGCGCCCGTAGCTAACATATCCACCTACAGGCACCTCTTTAACTTGAACAACCCGCGATCGCCAGGATAGAACAGGCTGAAGGTTAGGCACAAAACCATCGCCTTCAGCTGCAGAAACCTGTAGAACCTTAGCATAAGTCTCTTTAGAAGGCCAGAGTCCATACGCTGCCAACCCGACCCGCACCAAAGAAGCATGGGTTTGGTTCCATAAAATAGTGGCGGCAGAGTTAGCAGAATGCACCATAGGCACTTCGAACCCAGCTTCTTTGAACAGATGATGAGCCTCTTGCAATTGCGCCAGTTGTTCCATAGCAAAGCGGTGATCGGTGGTATCTTCAATATCAGCATAGTGAGTTGCAATGCCTTCTAGCTCAATGCCTTCTAGCTGATTAACGAGTTGCGCCAGTTTAAGTGCATCTTTTGCCTGTAAGCCCTGCCGATGGGTGCCTGTCTCAATTTTGAGGTGAACGGGGACAGGATGCCCTATCTCTTGTCCAGCCTTTGCCAAAGCCAGCGCTACATCTGCATCGTAAAGCACAACTCTGGCACGGGTGGCTGCTACCAAGGGCGCTTGAGCCTTAGAAACATTCCCACAGATGTAGATGGGCGCTTCAAGATCTGCCTCTCGGAGGTGAACGGCTTCATAAGCAAAGTTGACAATGAGCCAGTCTGCACCTGCTGCAATGAACTCACGGGCACAAGCCGCCATACCATGCCCAAACCCATTGCTTTTGACGACAATGCCTAGCTTAACCTGACGACCCACTCGTTGGCGTAGAAGCTGGATGTTCGCTTGGATGGCGTGCCTAGAGATTTCACACCAAGAGGATTCTGTAGGGATGGTTTGGGAAAATTCTAGAGACATGGAGAATTGCTCTTGAGTGATAATACTGCTATGTTTTCTCAGCGCTTTACAGCTAACCCGTGTAGAAAATTCCTTTGAGGATTTCTTTGGGTTGAAGCTATTCAAAAAGGAGACTCAAAAAATGTCAAGTTTTATTTGGAAAGGTTTTTTGGCGATCGCTGTCATTATCCCTACGCTAGCGATCGGCTTTCCGGCTCTAGCCAATCTGCGGTTAGGCGACAGAGGCGAGGATGTTAGGGATTTGCAGGAAAGATTAAACATTAGCGCAGACGGAATCTACGGTCAGGATACAAAAGACGCTGTTTTGCTGTATCAAGCCGAGCAGGGTTTAACACGCGATGGTATTGCGGGCGAAGAGACGCTGAGGTCACTAGGGCTAAATCCCAATAGTCGTGGGGAGGTCTTTCTCGGCGCTCCTGGCTCTGAGAGTGAATCAGACGGGCCTTATCGAGTCGTCATTCCAGGCGATGATGAGGATAGGTTAGCGCGTGCCCGTCAGGTGGTTGGCGATGCGTTCATATCCTCAGACTCTCGGCGAGGAGACTATATTGACGCTGGCGGATACACCACTCGCGCTGATGCAGACGATGTTGCCCGTCAACTGCAAGATCGAGACCTGGATGCCCGTGTTGATTTTAGGAGAAATTAGTTGAGAAGATTGGATATTCCAAAAAACTCGCAGGCGGCATCTCTAACCATTAATGCTGTTGCGGGAGAAAGTAAAACGCCGTTGCGGTAGTGCCCAGTTGCTAAGAAAACATTGCCGTAGCCTGACATCGGCTCAATGATGGGAGCGGGGCGATTGTGGGGACGAGGACGTAACCCTGCCCAGGTTTGCAGGATGGTGCTATGGGCAAGAGCAGGATAGAGAGCGATCGCGCCTTCCAAAACTTTTTGAAGCAATCCCTCCTCTGCTACTAATTCTCCTGCTGGGTCGGGAAACTCTACAGTCGCTCCAATCCAATACTCACCTTGTCCAAGAGGCACGATATGAATATCGTTTCCATTAATGGCAGGGTGGAATGGGGGAGTCGATTGGCTAATTTTTAGGCGCAAGGCCTGTCCTAACACAGGAAGAATTTCAAGGGGCTGAGCGGCTGCGTGGGTTAGAGCAGTCGAGCCTAGCCCAGATGAAACAACGATCCAATCGGCAGAAATGCTTCCTATTTGAGTTTGTACTTGCCGACAAATCGGTGCGCCTTCTAAACTTTCTACTTTTGTATTGAACCGGAAAGTAACGCCATTTTTCTGCGCTGCCGCAACCAGGGCAAGGGTAAGAGCAGCAGGGTCAATTTGCAGATCTTGAGGGGAGTAGATGGCTCCAGTTAGGTGGAGAGGGTTGAGATATGGACAAACGGCGTTTAGCTCTGCCTCATTCCATCGTTCTAGGCACCAGCCTTGAGCATGGCGAGTTTCTATCAACGTTTCCCACCGAAACCAATCCTCTCCAGCAAAGCAGAGGCGGAGGATACCTTGTGGATTCCAAGGAATTTTTTGCCCGTTCACCACCTCTAACTCAGGAATTAGGGTGGCATAGCGGCGAATGCTGGTCTGTCGCAAGTTCCAAGCTCTGCCTTTGACTTTTTGGCTGATAATGCCCATGAGAACGCCCAAGGCGTCTCCAGTTGCGCCTTGGGCGGGAAGGGATTGGTCGAGGACAGTGATGGCAAAATTGGGAATACGACTAAGTTCGTAGGCGATCGCGGCTCCCACTATGCCACACCCAATCACCACAATGTTCCGGCTCATGCTTTGGGGCTCATTCTAAGAGGCTGAGGGCAGATATTTCAGATAAACCTCAAAGTCTTGTATCGCAGCATTGTAGTTCTTTAGCGCTTTAGAAGGATCACGCTCGGTCGCGGCTTCATCAATTTCATTGAGATGTCCAAACACGTCTTTAGCAGCAGCTAAAGCAGCAGTTTGAGTTTTTTCGGGGGCAAGCTTACGAGCTAAGCCCGCCATTTTAGTGCGAAGTTCGCCCAAATCGCCATGAATAAAAGAGCTAACTTCTGTCCAGTCTTCGGCTTGCACCTTCGCAGGGAGTTCAAGGAGGCGATCGCGCAGGGTATCAACGCCTGCTTTGTAGACTTGAATTTGCTCAAGTTGAGCATCGCTATACAAAGGCCCTTTTGCCACAGGAGCGCCACTACAGCTCACCAAGAAAACAGTAATTGCCGCCAAGGCAAGAGCCAGAATAGACCTAAAACGAAACATAAGCAGGGTTAAGGGCTAGAAGGACAAAATTTTGAAATCATCAGCGGATGACTCCTTAGATATTATCCCGTTTAGGGTGTGGTGGAGATAAGGGAGCCAGGTAGATTCAGAGCTTGGCTAGACCGTAGCTGTATTCATGGAGCAGAATTCATGGAGCAGAAGGAGACAGGTAGGATTCTTGATGATCGATGCCGCCGATGCGGGGGAGAGGCCAAAACCGGAATGCTGCCCGCCCAATCAGGTTTTGGCGAGGGACATAGCCCCAAAAATGGCTGTCGTAGCTGTTGTTACGGTTGTCGCCTAGAACGAGATAGGAGTCCTCAGGAACAGTTTCAGGGCCCCATCGATAGTTAGGCTTGGCGGCAATATAGTCTTCAAGCAAGGGCTGATTGTTAATAAAAACCTTTCCTTCTTTAACTTCTACTCGATCGCCAGGTAAGCCAATGACCCGTTTAATAAAAGCGTCCTTCTGTAACTCTGGGTTTTGTTGCTTAAGGCGATCGGGGGGCCAAAACACCACAATATCGCCCCGATTAGGAGGATGGAATAGGTAGCTCAACTTTTCAACCATGAGGCGATCGTTCACCTCCAGAGTCGGCATCATGGATTCAGAAGGAATATAGCGAGGTTCGGCAACAAACTGCCGAATGCCAAAAGCCAAAAGTAAGCTGATCCCTAAGGTCTTTGCAGCTTCGAGCCAGGAGTTTTCGGTCTTTTGACGAGAGGAGCGATCCGATTGTTCAGACACATCAAGGCTCATAAATTCATGAAGAAATGGATTTTGCAGAATTGCTATCCCAGGGTGTTACTGGAGTTATTCTTCTAAGTTGACCTACGGAGCCAGTGAACTGCTCGGTTTATCTAAGCTAGTAGACTGTTCAGTCTGACCCAGGGTTTCGTGGTCAACGTTGCCGATCCGGGTTGGGGGCCAGAATCGGAATGCCGCGCGCCCAATAATGTTTTGACGAGGAACATAGCCCCAGAAGTGACTATCGTAGCTATTGTTGCGGTTATCGCCCAAGACTAAATAGGAGTTGTCAGGGACGATTTCAGGGCCCCATTCATACTCTGGCTCAGCCTCAATATATTGTTCCTGCAAAGGCTGATCGTTGATGTAAACCTTTCCTGCTCTCACTTCTACCTTTTCTCCCGGCAAGCCAATCAGGCGTTTAATGAAGGCATCTTTGAGTTTGGGCTGTTGCTGTCTCAGGCGATCGTTGGGCCAAAACACGATGATGTCTTCCCGTTGGGGCGGCTGAACCAGATAGCTTAGCTTTTCGATGATGAGGCGATCGTTGATCTCTAAAGTCGGCACCATAGACTCGGAGGGAATATATCGTGCTTCAGCAACAAATTGCCGAATTCCCAGTGCCAGGAAAAGGCTAAGTCCGATTGTTTTTAAAGCTTCTACCCAAGAATTTTCATCTTTTTGATGAGGCGAAGGTTTTGTAGAGGATTGATCCTCATTAGGAACAGGCGGCAGAGAATTGTCGTTAGGTTCGGAGTGATTTGACATAGGTTACTTGAAACGATTCAGTTCCAGTCGAAAAACCCAGAACGGGACGACCAGTTTAACGTAAATAAGCTAGAACAATTTGTTGATGCGCCCTTTAGAGATACGCCACCTAGCTCTAACATAATAGAGGTTTATCCAAAGTGCAGACGTTTAATCTGTACAGCCCTCTCTTGATCAACTTACCTTCTACCTTTTACTTTTTTCCCTATGACTGTTCCTCACTTACTGATTCGTCATGCCCGCATCTTGTGCCCCAATGGCGAATTCCTACTGGGCGATGTTCAGATCAACGGACAAAAAATTACTCAGGTTGCACCCGCGATCGCGCTACAACCTGGAGCCATAGAGATTGACGCACAAGGTTTGACTTTGTTGCCGGGAGTGATCGATCCGCAGGTGCATTTTCGGGAACCTGGGCTGGAGTACAAGGAAGACTTGTTTACCGCGAGTTGTGCCTGCGCTAAAGGCGGGGTCACGTCTTTTTTAGAAATGCCCAATACGAAGCCTTTGACCACAACTCAGGCTGCGTTAGATGACAAACTTCAGCGTGCTGCTTCTAAGTGTCTGGTCAACTATGGTTTCTTCATTGGGGCGACAGCAGAGCATTTGCCCGACCTGTTAGAAGCTCATCCGACCCCTGGCATCAAAGTTTTTATGGGTTCGATGCATGGGGCGTTGTTGGTGGATCAGGAGTCTGCATTAGAACAAATTTTTGCGGAAGGGCAGCGTCTGATTGCGGTTCATGCCGAAGACCAAGCTCGCATCCGCGATCGCCGTACTCAATTTGCCAACCAAACCGACCCCGCTGTCCATTCTCAAATTCAAGATAACCAAGCTGCCCTCCTAGCCACTCAACTCGCGCTTAAGCTCTCAAGGCGTTACCAGCGACGGCTGCATATCCTCCACATGTCAACCGCCGAGGAGGCAAATTTGCTGCGCCAAGATAAGCCTGCTTGGGTCACTGCCGAAGTCACGCCGCAGCACTTATTACTTAACACCGATGCTTACCGAACCATCGGCGGATTGGCTCAAATGAACCCGCCCTTGCGATCGCCCCACGATAACGAAGTCCTTTGGCAAGCCCTAAAAGACGGCGTGATTGACTTTATTGCCACTGATCACGCGCCCCACACGCTAGAAGAGAAATCTCAGCCCTACCCCAATACGCCTTCAGGAATGCCCGGAGTAGAGACTTCTTTGCCCCTCATGCTGACCCAGGCAATGCAGGGAAAATGCACGATCGCTCAAGTTTCTCGCTGGATGTCTACGGCAGTCGCCCAGGCTTACCAAATTCCTAAAAAGGGGGCGATCGCTGCGGGATATGATGCTGACTTAGTTCTAGTTGATCTAGAAACCTATCGTCCTGTGCTTCGGGAAGAGCTACAGACTAAATGCGGCTGGAGTCCTTTTGAAGGTTGGAACCTCACCGGATTTCCAGTCATTACCTTTGTGGGAGGTCAAGTTGTGTACGATCGCGGTACCCTTCATACCGAAGTCCGCGGACGAGCACTGACATTTGAGACTACTGATGAGAGGGATAACTCCTAGCGCCTTACCAGCAGCGCTGTCCAAATTGTTGATGCGTCATAATGTTCAATGATTTCAACCTGATACCGAGTTGAGCCAGTCTCGTCTTTCAGCAAAATGTAGTCATGGCAGTGAACTCCATCCCGGTCTGCCGTCATGTAAATTTTGTGGTTCTCCTCAGCAGGACTCAAAAAGTAATGCCAGCCCAGAACCTGCTGAGTGTAGTTATGAGTTTTCTCTGGGCGCTGTCTTTTCACTCCAAAGCCCAAAAAAATAAAAGTAAGCGCGAAACTAACAATACTAATATCCATAGAACTCTATGAAGTTTCAACACTTACTAATCTGAGTCCTTATCTAGACTTTAGACTAACGCTATGTTACCTGAACTTACCCGAACTTATATGTGGCTATAGAGACTAATATGGCTTAACTTCCCCAATTTTGGCTGACAATTCCTGACCACTGCACTTTCTTTTGGCGATCGCGGCGATAGGAAAAGAAATATTCAGGGGTCTGGTAGGTGCAATAAGGAGCGATCGAAACCTGCTCAGCCCGAATTCCCACTCGCTCAAGCTGCAACGCATTGACCCGTCGCACATCAAGCCTAACCCGCCCAGGCTGGGGATCGGGCAAAATAGGAGACTGGGGTATTTGCTGAGCGGCTGCCAAAATCGCCTCAGTCTCAGTCCCTGCTTTGGGGAAAAGCGAGGCAGTGACTTGAGCCGCCACAGTTGTAGAAACTTGATAGACTTCCCCAGCGATCGCTGGCCCCAGGGCAATTCGGAGATTGGCTAGCTGGCTTCCTTGAGTGATTAAGCGATCGATCGCCCGAGGCACAATTTCTGCCGCTGTCCCTCGCCATCCTGCATGAACCGCTGCTACCGTCCCTGTCGCCATATCCGCAATCAAGACTGGCGTACAATCGGCGCTGCAAGCCCAGACCGCCTGACTTTTCTGCTCTGTGACTAGCCCATCAGCTTCTGATAAATCTGATAAAGAAGATTCGTCCCGACTCGGTGGCTTTTCTAGTTCTGATGGGCTCAGGACGACATTGCCATGAACCTGCTTGACTCGATAAACCTGAGCCGTGGGCTCAAGGATTTGCACAAGCTCTCCCGGAGCACGCGCCCAGAACTGTTGTGTGAAGAACCCATGAGGAAAGTCTTCTAGAAGAGCACAGGTTAAGTAGGGAAGAGTTTGCCAGGTTTGCCAGTGCCAAGTGTTCATACGGATAGAGCGTAAAAGATTAAAGACAACCGACTGAATCATTCGTACAGAGAGCAATGTTTGACAAGGCGCAATATTTGCGGCATGAAACTAGATTTAATCTATTGGAGCTATATTGACTTTGTGATATCAGTCTTTAGAATCAAAAGCTGATAATGAATGGCTACAAAGATTCTAGAATCATCCTGAAAAGGTAAAACTAGGAGTGTACCAAGCAGTAGAACGAGACGATTGATAAAACTAGCGGGTTAAGATAGCAAATGAGAAAGCGGTTTACTCACCCAGATTAGGTCAGTGAAGATGCTGTAAAGCCTTAAGGGTAGCTGATGTTACAATCACGTAGCCTTAGGATAATGATAGTTAGGAACATTCATCTGGTTAAATTAGTCAATGGATGCAGCAATTTTTTGCCCAACGGCACTAGAGTGGCGCTGCAACTTTAGAATTCATCTCAGGGTAACCTCGATCGCCCGAACATTTTCTGGTAAGACGCAGTCATGACTCAAAGACCTGATTCAAAACGGATATCTCACCGCTTCTTTAGCCAACGGACACTGCTGGCAAGCGGACTCAGTTGTCTCAGCGGCATGAGTTTTATGGGTTCGGCTGGGATGGTTGTAGCTCAGACTTCACCCCCCTCAGAAATACCCGTTGTCCCAAGCGCTCACGATCTCCTAGAGGCTGCTCCTCCAACCCCAATTCCTGCTGTTGCCCCGATTTCTTCTATTGCCGTGGAGCCGCAACCCTCCCCACCTGAAGAAATCGCACCGGAGGCGATCGCGGCTCCATCCCCTGCTGCTCAGCCAGTAGAGCCTGGTAATTCTGAGCCAGTCAGTGCCGAGGCACCCCTAGTTTCTCCAGATCTAGCTGAAAAAGCAAAGGCTTTGGGCAACAACTACATTGACTCTACGCCTTATGATGTGGGCGCAACTACTTACGAGGCACCAAGTGCGATCGTCCTTTCTGAGCGGTCTTCGGGGTGTCAAGCCGTGGTGAACAAGGGAGACGTTGCTCCTGGAAGCATTTGTGCCAAACTTCAAAATAACTCCATAGCCCAATCATCCGAGGGTGCTCCAGCCTATTCTGGTGGCTACACCTCAGTCAGCGTGGGTTCCGTTAGCCTCAGTTCTTACGGCGTTGGACTTTCAGGACGCACGACTCCCTCTGGCAGAGATTACTATAACCTCACCTCTCGTCCTCCGGCAAAGCTGGGTAATGGCAACATTGGGATGCTGTTTCCTCTTTCAATCCCAGCAGTCATTACCTCAGCTTTCGGTTGGCGCATCCACCCTATTTTTGGTGAAAGCCGCTTCCACTCTGGCAGTGATATAGGGGCAGAGCAAGGTACTCCAGTGCTTGCTGCTTTTGCAGGGAAGGTTGAGCTTGCTGACTTTATGGGCGGGTACGGATTGGCTGTAGTGCTAAGACATAACAAAGATACTGAAGAAACCCTTTATGCTCACCTATCTGAGCTATTTGTGAAGCCTGGAGAGGTTGTGAAACAGGGTGAAGTAATTGGTCGAGTAGGAAGCACTGGAAATTCAACAGGGCCTCATCTCCACTTTGAGTTTCGTCAACAAAGCTCAGATGGCTCCTGGGTTACGATGGATCCAGGGCAAGCGCTGGAGTTTTCTCTAGCGAAGTTTGTGACTAACCTCCAACTTGCTCAAACTAAGAAACCGTTGGTAGCTCAGGTTGTTGATCCTCTCCAGCGGCTTAAGGTTGTTCTTCAAGAAGCAAAACAGGCACAGTTTGTTAAAAAGAATACTCAGATAGAGGGAACTGCTCGGACGATCGTAAACCCTAACCTGAAGAGATAGATTGTTCTCTCGGAGTTCTTGAAGGCGACTATTAAAGAAGGTGCGTTTGATTTTAAGATCAAACGCACCTTCTTTCGTACTACTTCTTTTGTGCTAAGTGTGGATTGAAAGTGCTAAGTGTTTATTGAATCGCAGTTTTAAGTAGCACCGATGATTTCATTAGGATGATTTTATTCTAAAAATTTGGTGATTTATTCTAGAAATCTGGTGATAGAAGCGCATCACAGTAGACAACCAAGAGATGAAGACGATCGCCCATCATGACCCATCGTTGCTCACGGGTTGCAGGTTGACGAGCCGATTTTAAGAACATCAAGTCTATACTGAGCAATCGTAACTGCTTATCAATTTCAGTTTGATAAGATTGAGTTTTCACCCCTAGCTCCTCATCGACCTCACTGCTTCTCTGCTGTACCTTCAAAAATATTTCCTGGAACTTGGCTACATCTTGCCGACGAACCGCGATCGCTTGCAGTTGGGCAACCTGTTGTCGGATGTCTTCGTAGTACTGGCGGTGTTTTTCCATTAACCTGTCTTTGCTGTTCTTTGCCCTTCGCAGTTCACTTTCTAAAGTTAGACCTCCTTTCATCAGATTGTTTGACCCGCACAGGGCTTGCTAGAGCCATAAATTATCGATAGAGGAAGAGATTGTAACTAGGAACACCTAAAATTTGATAGTATTTTTAACAATCTAGGCGATCGCAGTTCATGACCCAACTGCTTGAGGCACCCTAAATCATTAAATAATTTTTTATTTATCTTTTGAGGTTATGTCCGAGCTTTAACGTTGTTATCTCTGGAAGGTTTACCGAGGTCGTACTTCCAGATTATTTTCAAATTGCCTACGGGCTAGATCAAGTATTATTGCAAACACTACTCCTTCGGATATTCCTATGGTCTCTGTGCTCAAAAGCATGAATTCATCTGCTTCACCGACGCTCCCGACCGATATCACATTGCCTGATTGGCTGAAGGAGTGTTTAATCAATCAGCGATCGCCCCTAAGCTGCGCAGGTTCAGATGGCTTACCTTCAGATGTTTCGCTAGTCTGCCAAGCGTTTGACTTTGCTTACTGTCTACACGAAGGTCAATTCCGCGCTTCTGGAGAACCTTACATTGCCCATCCTGTTGCCGTTGCTGGATTACTCCGGGAATTAGGCGGCAGCGCTGACATGATGGCAGCAGGATTTTTGCATGATGTGATTGAAGATACAGACGTAACTGCTGAAGAAATCGAACGCCGTTTTGGGGCAGGCGTTCGGCAGTTAGTAGAAGGCGTGACCAAGCTCTCTAAACTCAACTTTTCCTCTAAAAAAGATCAACAAGCAGAAAATTTTCGTCGCATGTTTTTGGCAATGGCAAAAGACATTCGGGTGATTGTGGTCAAGCTTGCCGATCGCCTTCATAACATGCGAACATTGGAGCATTTGAACGATGAAAAGCGCTGTCGCATTGCCCTAGAAACCCGTGAGATCTTCGCTCCCCTGGCAAATCGCTTGGGGATTGGTCGTTTAAAGTGGGAACTAGAAGACCTGGCGTTCAAATACCTGGAGCCAGAGTCTTATCGAGAAATGCAAGGATTGGTGACGGGCAAACGTACTGAGCGCGAAGAACGCCTGGCTCAGGTTGGAGAAATGCTGCGCGATCGCCTCACCCAACTCGGCATCAAATGCCACGATATCAACGGTCGCCCTAAGCACCTCTATGGCATTTACCAAAAAATGCAGAAGCAGCAGAAAAGCTTCAAAGATATTTATGATGTCGCGGCTATCCGCATCATTGTTGAAACCAACGATGAATGCTACCGTGCCCTAGCCGTTGTTCACGATGCCTTCCGCCCCATCCCAGGTCGCTTTAAAGACTACATTGGTTTGCCCAAGCCCAACCGTTATCAGTCCCTTCATACCGTCGTGATTGGCACTTCTGGTCGTCCTATCGAAGTGCAAATTCGCACCTTAGAAATGCATCAAGTGGCAGAATACGGCATTGCTGCCCACTGGAAATATAAGGAAACAGGCGGCTCTGTTGCCAAAGTCACGACTGAAGACGAGAAATTCACTTGGCTTCGTCAGCTTGTGGAGTGGCAAAGCGATATGAAAGATGCTCAGGAATATATGCAGGGCATCAAAGATAACTTATTCGATGCTGAGGTTTACGTCTTTACGCCCAGCGGTGATGTTTTTGCCCTTAGTCAAGGCGCAACCCCTGTGGACTTTGCCTATCGCATCCACACTGAGGTAGGCAATCACTGTGCAGGCGCAAAGGTCAATGAGCGGATGGTGACCCTGGGCACGCCGTTAAAAACAGGGGATATTGTCGAAATTATTACCCAAAAAAATTCTCGTCCTAGCCTTGATTGGCTCAATTTTGCCGTTACAACCAGCGCTCGTAACCGGATTCGGCAGTGGTATAAGCGATCGCACCGCGATGAAAATATTCTACGGGGGCGAGAAATGCTGGAAAAAGAGTTGGGGAAAAGCGGTTTTGAAGCCCTCCTCAAGTCCGAACCAATGCAGGCTGTTGCCGAACGCTGTAACTATTCATCCGCTGAAGATCTTTTAGCCGCAGTTGGCTATGGCGAAGTTACGCTTAACCTGGTTTTGAACCGCATCCGGGAAGCAATCAAAATTCGTCAACCGATCGCCCCCGCTCCTAGCAACAGCGCCTTAGCCAGTACGCTTCTCCCCACCGCTTCTGCGCCTGCGTCTTTGCCCAGTAGCCGCTCTAAAGATTCTCCTATTATTGGCGTTGAAGGCTTGCTGTATGGACTGGCTGGCTGTTGCAATCCGGTTCCGGGCGAACCCATTATTGGAGTCGTAACTCTGAGTAGCCGAGGCATTTCTATTCATCGGCAGGGCTGCCATAACACCGACGCGATTCCGGGCGATCGGCTGATCCCGGTTCGTTGGAATGATAAAAACCTTCAGAACCATCGTCCACCCACCTACCCTGTAGAATTGCAAATCGAAGTCATCGATCGAGTTGGCGTTCTCAAAGACGTGCTCTCTCGCCTGAGCGACTACAACATTAACGTCCGCAGCGCCCAGGTTAAAACCTTCCCAGGTCAAACCGCTACCATTAGCCTCGGCATTGATGTGGTTGACCACGAGCAGCTTGAGCGCACCTTCACCCAAATTCGTAAAATGAGCGATATTTTGAAGCTTAAACGGTTGAACCAAGTTGAAGAAGTCTAGAAGACGGCTAAGCGTTGCCTTTACCCATGCGTTTCTGCCGAGGATTTCTTGAGCGAGATTTTTTAGTAGGCAAATGAGTTTGAGTCTCTTTCATCATGCTAAACCCGTTCCAGCCCACTATTAAGTAGCCCACCGCTAGCACAAAACTAATGGATGTAATCCGCAGTCGAGCACGACGCATTTCTCCTTGAAGACTCAATTTTGCTTGACCTTGCCGCTCTTCAATTTGCTTGATGCCAGTCGCCCGTGCTTTTGCGACTTCTGCCTCCAACAGCTTCGGATCATTTTTAACGCGATCGAGCGTTTCTTTCAAGTCCTGAAGCTGGGCTTTATCGGCTGCGACAACCTGGTCATTCTGTAGTTCTGCATCCAGCCTTGCCGCTTCCTCACTGTTCGACAGCAAGGCATTGACCTGACCTTGCCGCATCGTCAACTGTCGCTCTAACTGTTGGGCCGCCGTCTCCACCTCCTTGTTAATCTCCTGGGTAGAAGCCGCACTGACTAAGCGATTGCTGTTAAAGTACAGCGGCGTGAACAGCAGAAACATGACTCCCAACCCAGATGCCATCAGCACCGCTGAAGTTAGAAGCTTCCGAGCAGACCCCTGATTAATGGAGTCATCCATCCACATGCCCCAGAACAATAGCGCCAAACCCAGCAGGGGAACCACTCCACGCCCTACAAATTGATCAATCAGGTTGGCAAGCCATGCGTTGTTTAGAAAGTTAGGCGGAAAAGCAAGGGTCAGGTAGTCAATGATGATGCCTAAAATGAGCACTGCGCCTGCAAATTTGAGGAGATGGGAGACATTGGAAGAGGAATGGCTTTCTGCTGGCATGGGGAAGGGGAATAACAGAACTCATTCAGGATTCCCCGAAAATTTCTACACGCATCACCTGCGCTTGGTTTACTGAATAGATTTGAGCAGAGAGCTTATTGCAAACGACAGGTCTTGCGATCGCGCTCATACGCCTCATCTTGCCAAGAAAATGCAAAATGGCTGACTGCATCAATGGGGGGGGACATCTGCTGAAGCGTTAACATTTGCCACTCTAACGGCGGATGCTCATTGAACCAGGCTCCCCAGGTTCCTGCCAAAGCCGGAATCACCTGAGTTCCAGGCGGAGCCTTCGCCATGACGCGCTGAATTTCTGCCACGATACAACTCATATCACCACAGGTTGAATACGCCATCGGATGCCATTCCATGGCACTTGGAAACTGATCCCAGGGCTGTAACCTCGCGTCATAACTTTGCGCACCAATCGTTTGATTACCATTTGGAAAGAATACGGCTCCGGCAGGAATTCCTCGCTGCTGCACTGGCAAAGCTGCCATGGATAGAAAGTCGAGCACGCCCTGAAACGCATGGGCAATACTTAAATACCAGAGTTGGTTTTGTAGCTGACCCTGGGTTAGAGGTGCGGGAGAAGGGAGTTGCCCTTGCCAAAGAGGCTCTTTGTTTTGATCATACTGAGACGCGATCGCCGTCATTTCTGTGGTAGAGACAAAGCCTTGAGCCAAGTACCGCCGAATCAATTCTCGTCCTCTGTCATTTTGGGCGCGTTGCGAGAGTGCTTCCTGGGAAGCGCTTCCGTAAATCCATAAATCTTGCACTTTGCTGGCGATCGTGTTGCCGCCTGTTCCTCTGGGGTAACGCAAATAGTCAAATAAGACTCCGTCGGGCTGTCGGTTCAATATGGCTTGGACTAGCGTAGCGTAGTCCCGCTGAGCCTGAGGGCTGTAGGGATCAACAAACGTTTCGTTAGAAGCGATGGCTCCTGTCGGGGTCACATCTGGGCTACCAAGGCTAAGACTAGTCTGTCCTCGTCCGTTACGCGCCAATGTCTGCTCGGCATCAGGGCGCAAGCTATAGGTGTAGCCAAAGTTGAGGGCAAACATCCAACTATAGACCTTGATGCCTCTGGCACGCCCTTTGGCGATCGCTTCTGCCAATAAATCTCGCCTCTCATATCCAGGCTGCCATAATACCGAAGACCAGGCTGTTGGATTATCTTGGCTGGGCAGCAACACCTGTCCATCTGAAAAAACTTCTAGATAGACTTGGTTGTAACCCTGGCTCAGAATGCGATCGAAGATCTCATCTAGTTTTCCAGGACGAACATCACAAGGGTAAAGGCGGAGCCAAATAGCTTGAGTTTGGGGCCAATTTTGGCTGCGACAATTGCGAAGTTGATCAGCGAGTTGTCGCTGCTGATCGCGGTATTCGGCTTGGGCGATCGCATCATCTTCGCCCTGAACTGCCACGTGCCGCAGAGTCGAGAGTTGGGCGATCGCCTCATTTGACACCTGGCAAGCAGAAAGGGTCTGTGCTGCTCTAACGCTGCTGGGGGTATTTAACCCCATCACCATAATCCACAAGTTGCAGTAAAAAAGAGAGCGTAAGCCAGACAGAAAATTTACAGATTTCATGAACAATCTAGTTATTCTTTTCGCACTCATATCTTGCTCTATAGACCCACTTACGGGCAGGCTTTCTCACGAATCATCATGAATCATAAAGTTAAGCCCATTCCATTCACCTAAAACTCTCCTGATCAAGGTGTTCCTAGGTTGAAAACATTCTCTATAAGTTTAAAGATTTCATCTCACCGCTGACTTCAAATGCCTTTGTACCGTAGCTTCCCAAGCATCTTCACTTCATCAGGGAACTCTCAACGTTCTAAAACGTCTTCTAAGCATAAATACGCAAAGCTCAGGAAGAAAAACATCTTCGACACTGAGGTTTTTGGGTAGCAAAAAGAATAGCTGTGTCAGTGCAAATACTTAGCACACAAAGAGAAGATACATACTGTCCGTGCAGGAACTTTATATAAGCCGCTCCTTGTTCAAAGATTAGGCAAACTCCCTGCAAAAACCATATTTCTCTTAAGAAGCGAACTTACATTTTAGATAACAACACCTTTAGATCGAAAGCCCACATCTAAGTCTTAGTTGACCTGTTAAGGAGCTTGCAGCTTGTGATTACGACATCCCAATTCCTACGCCAATCGTCACTGGCAACGCCTATGATGGCTTATTCTACCAACAAAACGTCTTTAACACCTTTAATGCAGGTGCATCCTTCCGTACACAGTAAGACTAAGCGCTTGATTGATATTTTGGGTGCAGGGGTGGGTCTAGCCATTACAGGGCTCATCTTGCTTCCCATTGCGATCGCCATTCAACTCGATAATCCAGGCTCAGTATTCTATCGCCAAGTCCGCTGTGGACTTAATGGTCGAACTTTCAAAATCTGGAAATTCCGTTCCATGGTTACCGAAGCCGATCGCCTCAAACACCTAGTCACTAACGAAGCCAAAGGGTTAATTTTCAAAAACCAAAACGATCCACGTATTACTCGTGTTGGTCGTTTCTTGCGCCGCACTAGCCTAGATGAGTTTCCTCAATTCTGGAACGTTCTCAAAGGCGAAATGAGCTTAGTTGGAACTCGTCCTCCCTCAGTTGATGAAGTCATGCAATATCAACAGCATCATTTTCAACGTTTAACAGTTAAGCCGGGCATGACAGGCGAATGGCAAGTCAACGGTCGCTCTAATGTCGAAGACTTCGAGAAAATTGTTGAAATGGACTTGGACTACCAAAAAAAGTGGTCATTGGGCTATGACCTTAGGCTGATTTTGAGAACACTTCAAGTCATCTTCAACAAGAAAGGAGCTTACTAAGCTTACTAATTGGCTTAGCTCTCTTCTCAAATAAAGCAAGCTTGTACAAGCCCCTTCTCTTATCGCAAGAGAAGGGGCTTTAATTTAAGCTATTGCCTTAAATCTAAGCTATTGCTCCATAAGTCCCCGTCAAAGATTAAGCAGAGGTCTTTTTCTATAACGAGTCTTGTACTCTATCCCATCTTCCAGCGCTGCGCTGCCTCTGCAATTCGTTTGCCGTAGTTTTGTGCTGTCAGCAAATCGCCCTGATGAACCTCTGCAGGTTTACCTGTCATATCAGGAGGACTCTGCCCCATCACGCCCGCATAAGACCCTAAACGATTGACGGCATCAGGTGCGTCAGAGTATTGGTTGGCATCAGCGTTACCCACCCAGACCATACAATGCTGCATTGCATTAGTCATGAGGTATAAAAGTGTGCCCTGCTTATCGCCACTGGGAGAACCAGAATGAGTAAAGCCCCCCGCAACTTTGTCTTTCCACCCTTGCGTGAACCAAACGCTTGAAGCCGCATCAATAAAAGCTTTGAACTGAGCCGCCACGCCGCCCATGTAAGTGGGTGAACCAAAGATAATTGCATCGGCTTGATGCAACTTTTGCAGCATTTCGTCATTGTGCCAGCGCCCTTGGGTAATTTGGTCGCCAGTGATCCGCAGCACTTCAACAGCAGTGTTGGAAGCTTGTTTAGCTCCGGCAGCAACGGCTTCAGCCATTAAATGAGTGTGTCCGTTGCCAGAGAAATAAATAATCGCAACGTTAGTCATAAAAATTGGGTGGGATAGAAGTGACTGCTCGATACTAGCAGACGGAAGAGATGACAAGATTGTCCTAAAAAGCAGATCCTTTGAACTTACGAAACTTATGTTTCTAGCTTGCTTTATTTTGAAAAGAAAGTTTTAGTAGTTTATTAACTTATTAAACAAACTAAATGGACTTAGATGAGATAGATTCCAAAGTTATTCAATATCTTATGACCCACGGACGAATAACTTGGGCAGAACTGGCGGGTGCTCTGGAATTATCTGCTCCAGCAACTGCCGATCGCGTTCGCCGATTGGAAGAGCGACAGGTGATCAGGGGTTACACAGCTTTGGTAAATCCAGAGGCGATCGGCTATCCGTTAACGGCATTAATTGCAGTTACGCTAGAAAAACCCAAATACCGTGCCCCGTTCCTCAAAAAGGTTGAGCAACTTCCCGAAATTCAGGAATGCCATCACGTCACGGGAGACGACGACTATTGGCTGAAGGTGCGCTGTCAAGATACCCACGATTTAGAACGGCTTATTAGTGATGTCAAGGAGCTTCCTGGCATTTTAAGAACACGCACCACGATCGTGCTTTCCACAGTGAAGGAAACGACGGTATTACCCCTTAAAAAGCAGGTGTAAGAATGCTGATTTTTTTGCAGGGGTTGATGCTAGGTTTCTTGATTGCTGCGTCTGTAGTCCCCATTGGAATTCTTTGCATTCGACGGAGTTTAACGTTAGGACGGACGGCAGGTTTACTAACCGGACTAGGAGCAGCAACGGCAGATGGATTTTATGGCTTTGTCGCAGCATTTGGACTGACATTTCTCTCTGATTTGCTGGTCAGTCAGGCGTTTTGGCTGCGTATTATTGGGGGGCTATTTCTTTATTATTTGGGAGTCAAGACCTTTTTGACGAAACCTGTTGAAGAAAATTCTACGGGGCTAGAAATGCGAAGGACTTATGTTTCACTTTATACCTCTACTATTTTTTAACCCTAACGAACCCCATGACAATTTTGATGTTTGCCGGAGTGTTTGCCGGATCGGGGCTGGCAGCAACAAGCGATTATGCTATTGCCGCTGTTTTAGTGACAGGTGTGTTCATGGGATCGGCTTTATGGTGGTTTCTTCTCAGTTTTGGGGCAAGCTTGTTTCGCACAAAAGTTAATGCGCCAAGCCTACGCAGCTTGAATAGAATCTCTGGTTTGATCCTTTTGAGCTTTGGTCTCATTGCGCTCTATTCGTTGGGTTAAGCAGGTATTAAAATGTTGAATCGATTTGCAGGGCGGCAACCAATGCGGCGCTTGTTGGGAGAGCGATGGCTGGTCTTTGCGCTTTCTTTGGTCTTTGCGTTTTTCTTGATTAATGTAGGTAGCTCGGTTGTGCCCGTAATTGCCCAAACGCCCCTTGACCAACTGCAAAAACAACAAAGTGACTTAGAGCGACAGAGATCAACAGTTACTGAGCAGCGCGATCGCATTCAACGACAAGAAGCCTCTGCCCAAACGAAGCTAGGCGGCATTCAGATCCGAATTAAAGCAACTACCGCACAAATTTCTGCCAACGAGAAGAAGCTGCAAAACGCCAGTCAGCGCCTCAACAAACTGCAAATCAACTTAGCCAGCGTAGAGGCAGGCTATCAGCAAAAACAGTTTGCCACCATTGCCCGGCTCAAATTTCTTCAGCGTCAGCAGCATGTCCAAGGTTGGGCAGTTTTATTACAAAGTCAAAACTTGAACGAATTTCTCGATCGCCGCTATCAGATCCAGCAAGTTTACAAGGGCGATCGCCAAACCCTAGTCACCCTCAAAGCCCAGTCCAACAAAATTGAAACCCAACGGCGAGCGGTGTCCACTCAAAAAAACACCGTTGCCTTGCTTACTCAAGAACTACTCGCCCAAAAGTCTGAATTCCAAGCAGAAGCAGATACTCAGAAGACCAACATTGATCGTCTTAAGCAAGATCAGGGTGCCTTAGAAGCCGCCGAAGAACAGCTTTCTAGAGACTCTGAAAATATTGCTGCCCTTATTCAACAACGGCTTGCCGAACAATCCCGTAGCAACATTGCGGCAGTGCTTCCTAGCACAGGCTTGATGGGCTACCCCTCTAATGGCCCTATTACCAGTCCGTTCGGCGATCGGATGCACCCAATTTTAGGCTACGTTCGCTTTCATTCAGGCTTAGATTTTGGGGCAGATTACGGGAGTCCCATTTTCGCTGCACAATCTGGAACTGTGATTTTGGCTGGCTGGTATGGCGGCTATGGACAAGCTGTCCTAATTGATCATGGCGGTGTCACAACGCTCTATGGGCATAGCAGCGAGCTTTACGTAGCAGAAGGCGACACAGTGCAGCGTGGACAGGCGATCGCCGCCATCGGCTCTAGCGGACTATCGACAGGACCCCACCTCCATTTTGAAGTCCGGGTCAGCGGCGAACCCGTTAACCCCATCAGCTACTTTTAAATACTACAGATAAACTTACGACCGTAAATTTATCTGTAGTATTTTGAAGTTTTGATTGAGGCTAAGAGCCAAAATTGTCTATGCCATTGCCGGGAAAGACTGGCAAATCATTTCCGCAATCCGACGACCATTCCGTGCGCCTTCACGAGCATCGAACTCCCAGTGAACTCCCAGGTACACGCGGCTGAGAATGTTTTCTTCAATGGCTTTGGGAATGGTCAATTTGGGATTGTAACGAGTACGCACCGCACCACCTCTGCCAACGCTTTCACCGTTGAGTTCGTCGGAGACTAGCTCAAACTCAAAGTCATCGGGTAAGCATAAGAAGATCTGGGTCAGGTGCATTGCTGTAGTACCAAAGGTGGCGTGCCCCGATGGATATGCGGGGAAATTTGGCGTAACAGACGGGCTGTCAGGCTGGTTGGTGCGGGGTGCTCCCAGTGGCATCCAGTCAGGATCGCCCTTGGTGCAGGAATTGCCGTCGCCTATGCCGGTAGGCCCCCAGCCTTCGTCGGCTTCCCGAATACCGACAATAGGTCGCCAGAAGTTGTAGGTATACTTTTCGTGCCAGCATTGAATCCCTGCGTCTGCCATTGCCACGTTGATCATGGCAAATAGTTTGGCGTTCTGTTCTTCGGTAGCGTTCGCTTTCATGGCGATCGCCCGTACCACCTGGTTATACAAGCGAGGGGGAACTCCAATATTGCGCGCACCATCATATGCCCAGTACAAACCAATGGTGGTTTCTCCAGGTGTACGACTGCCGCCTTGATCTCGTCCTTTGTCATAGACCTGATTGTAATCAGTCTTGTACTCTACCGAATCAAGAGTAGGCGGGGGTGTACCGGGAACCTTCTCGATCAAATTGTTAATCCCAAAAGGCTTAACGTTGCCCCACAGAGGTCCCAAGAACCCTTGGGTAACATTGACAGGATCAGGGCGATGTTTTCCAGGTAAAGGACTAGGAACATAAGCATTGTCAGGAGCATCGGAACCATCCTTGTCACGAGCTACTAGCATTTTGCTGGCGACAATTCTACCCCAAACTATTCCAGCTTCTACTTGAGCAGCGTCGGCGTTCAGCATCACCAAAAATTCTTGATGCTCCTTTAAGAAGGAGTCTTTTTGGTTGCTAAACAGGGCAATCAAAGTATATGTTGCTGCCGTTGCTGCTGCCACTTGCGCTACCAAAAGCTCAGAACTAGTAGGCTTTTCAAAGGTTTCGTACTGGAGATAAGTTGAGCCAGATACTACGCCCGCGTAGGCATCGTACATTGCCAAATGAACGATCGCCAACGCCCGTGAGTTGCGAGTAGGGCCACCTTGTTGAGGCATCATCTTGTCGGTGGGTTCTTTGGTCGAAAAGTCTACTTTTGATGCGTCGAGCGCCACTTGATTCCAAAATAAGATGGAGTCAGTCATAAATAAAATCCTCTTATGGGTTGTCGGGGGCATTGTGCGATCGCCTAATCCCGATATTCATAAGGTATTCTGCTGAATTAGGAAGTCACAGTACACAAGAGGGTGAAAACGCTCTATTAACATCCAAATTAACCAAAAGATGATGGTGCATTAGAAATATTGATTTAAATTGCAAAGTCTAGATGCCTCCTATTTTTCTGAGTAACGCGTCAACACATCTAGGGCACCACCGTAGTCATTTGCTCAAGTCGTGCCATAATCGATCGGCTCTCGCATGGAATTCAGTTATGGTTCAAGCCCTTCATCTGGTCGAAAATAGTTCAACACCGCTACCCAGAACCTTTGCTGGCGATTTGGGCGATAATACCGAACTTAACTTTGAGCTACCTGACCCCCAAGACGATCAGGTTTCAGATTATGATTTTCAGCAGCAAATCGAAACTGCCTGGCAGGTGTGCGATCGCTTTGATCTACAGACCGAAATTTGGCGCGGCAGAATTCTACGAACTGTGCGCGATCGCCAAAAACGCGGCGGCGATGAGCGAGGCGCAGGTTTTTTGAAATGGCTCCAAGATCGAGAAATCAGCAAAAGTCAGGCTTACTCGTTGATCGAATTAGCCAACAGTGCTGACGCGCTGCTACAAAGTGGAATGCTAGAAGTTGAAGATGTGAAGCACTTCAGCAAACGAGCCTTTGTTGAAACTGCGCAGGCATCTCCCGAAGTTCAGCAATTAGTTAGCGAAGCCGTGCAACGGGGCGATCGCATGACCCGCCGCGATGTCCGTCAGCTTTCTGACGAATGGACAGCAGTCACCTCTGACCTTTTGCCTATAGAAATTAAGGAAAAAGCTGCGAACCATAGTGTGCCTGCCCGCTACCTAACTCCGCTCGTTAAGGAAATGGCAAAACTTCCTGAATCCCACCAAAACTTCTTGCGATCGGAAATTGCAGAGAATCCTGAGATCGAAACTGTTAAGCAGGTAACCGCCGAAGCCCATTATTTGGCAAAGTACTTAACCGCCGCTACGCAAGTCCAAATCTTCAACCACGAGTCCATAGACTTAGAAGCCGCTCTAGAAGAAGCGCTGAGGCTGGGATGTTTGAGCAGCACGGCTGATTTGGTCAATAATGCTTCGCAGTTAGAGCAAACCGCCGCCAAGCTCTACACTACCTGGAAACGGTTAAATACTCTTGCTGAGCGCGTCTTTGTTGACAGCGGTGAGAGTACACCCCATTTGCGATCGCTCCTTTCTTGCTTAGCTCCTTTAACTAACAACACAATCGAAGTCAACCTTGGAGAAGAAGGCACAGTCTTTTCCCATCCTATTCGCCTCAAAATATTGACAGACGACAGCGAAAGCTAAAAGCTAAAGAGATGCCCCTGATATTCATAGCGTTGATGAAGGGGGCAGCCTGCCCTCTAGGCGATCGCCCTAACCTAATTTATGCACCTCCCCTCCTTCCTCTGGCTCTGGCGTATTGCTGCCTGGTCAATGGGTTTTTCCCTCTTTGCCTACTTGCTCTTGGCGACTTCTGGCTCCTGGCTCTTTCTGAGCCGTCGTAATAGCCAACCTCGCCCTAAGTGGCTGCGCCCCGCTCACTATATTGTGGGTGGCACAATGGTCACGCTTGTTGTGCTGCTGATGGTGATTGGACTGGTCGGCACCCTGGGCTACTATGGCAACCTAGGACATTCAGCCCACTTGCCTGCTGGATTGGTGGTGGTGGCTCTAACGTTGCTCTCTGCCTGGAGTTCTACCCAAATTAGCCCTAAGCGTCCTTGGGCACGATCGCTTCACATCGGCACAAACCTGGCGCTCTTTCTGGGCTTTACCACTGTGACTTTAACAGGCTGGACAATTGTTCAAAAGTACTTACCTTAATCAAACTCACGCTAAATTAAGGACAACCTTCTCCTCCTTTCATTGTGTCATCTTCTATTCCTAGCCGAATTCCCCAAATCCAGTCCTCCGAACCTTTTCAGCCCAGAGTCTTCCATCTCTCACCGCTAATTCGGATTACCCTACTTTTGTTTTATGTCTCACTGACTGTGCCACTGCCGTTCCTCGCGGCGGTAACCCATGCTGCTGTGCCGCCCATGGTATTGGCGATCGGTTTAATATTGGGTGGACTAGCGCTTTACGCAGCGCTTTGTGAACGGGTTATTGTTGATGAGCAGGGGGTTCAGGTCGCCTATCCTGCCTGGGTTCCTCAACTATTTCGGAAGGGCTGGTCGCTTCCTTGGGCAGAGGTCAAAGCTCTCAAGCCTCGCTCTACTGGGCAAGGTGGCATCGTTTACTACTTTCTCAGCACTTCAGAGCAAGCATATCTTTTGCCCATGCGGATCGCAGGTTTTGCTCAGTTTGTCCGGCAAGTTCAGGTAAAAACAGGAATTGATACCACTGATGTCCGACCTTTGGCACAGCCCTGGATGTATCTATTTTTGTTGGTGCTAACTGTTTTTCTGTTAGCGATCGATAGTTGGACTGTTTGGACAGCATTGGATTGGACAGGCTTAGGGTAAGGGTGAGCAGATGAATGGGTCTGAAGAAATAATTCGTTTCGAGAGAGTGGGTCTGAAGGCAGGATTAGGGGATCAATCTTTGCTCGATGATATTTCCTTCAAAGTCTTTCGGGGCGATCGCCTTGCCATCATTGGGCAATCTGGCTCAGGTAAAACCTCTCTTCTACGGCTGCTCAACCGCTTGAGCGAAGCCAGCCAAGGCAATATTTTCTTTGAAGACCAAGATATCCGCCGTATCCCTATTGTTTCTCTTCGCCAACAAATTACTCTTGTTCAGCAAGAGTCCAAGCTTTTGGGCATGACGGTTCGCCAAGCCCTTGCTTATCCCTTGTTGTTGCGAGGCATTCCACAAGCTGCTATTGAGCAACGGATTAGCCGTGGGATCGAGCAAATGCACATTCCTCAAGATTGGCTAGAGCGACTAGAAATCCAGCTTTCGGTAGGGCAACGACAGTGGGTCGCGATCGCCCGTGCTTTGATGATTCAACCCAAGGTTCTCCTGCTTGATGAGCCTACCTCAGCCCTAGATGTAGGACGAGCAGACTATTTACTAAAGTTACTGATCGAGCTTTCCCAAACTCAACAAACCACTATTTTGATGATCAATCATCAGATCAATTTGGCTCAACAATTTTGCGATCGCGTGTTGCAGATGCAACAAGGCAGACTGATGCAAGACTTACCCAGCGCCCAAATAGACTGGGCAGAACTGCAAGAAAACTTGATTCAAGCTGAAATCCAAGCATCCCACGAATGGGAGTAAGCCACGCTGATGCCAGAGTTATGTATCAGAGTTGTGTAACAGTACGGATAGCGATATCGTTAACACAACCAACTTTTCTCTGTTAAAAACGTATCGAGTATGAACTCAGACAATCGTACTGACGCAGCCGCAAGCGCCCAGACCAGAGAACATCAAGAGCGTCTAGACCGCTATAGGCAGGATTTTTTACAAATCATTCGCCAAGAATCGCCCCCTGGTCAGGAGATGCGCTACGGCTTACAGCAACTTCAACAATCTCTAGAACTCACTGAACAAGAGGTAGAGGCGATCGAAGCGAGAGTTGACCACGAATTTCAAACTCAAAGCCGTGCCTACAAAGAGTCCTTGTACCGCTACGAGCAAGAATTTTCTGATGCGATTCGTCAAGAATTTCCCCTCAATCCTACGCATCAGAATCGGCTATGGCAATTGCAAGATAGCCTGGGTTTACAAAGACCCGATGTCATTAAAATCGAAGGACAACTCATTGCACAAAAAGTTAGCCAGCCCTCAGTGCATGACTCTTCTGCCGTAGTCGCCCCTTTTCTCCCAGATCTAAACTCCTCATTTTCCGACTCGCCGTCAATTGACCCGCAATCCATAGTGACTACAGCGCCTGATCCTCAAGATTTTCGGTTGCCCGACCCGCTTGAAGCCAAGCTAGTAGATGACATTGACTTGGAACCTTTCACAACTTCACCGCCATTTTCTAGGTTTGCCGAAGTCTCTACGACCCACCTGCCATTTTCCAGTTTCACTGAGTCGGATGAAAGCCTTCAGGCGCCAATTCTCCCTACCACCCGCCTCGATCCGCCCAGTCTCAGTTCTGACTGCGACGTGGACTACACCCATCTCCAAGATCTGCTAGAAGCAAATCAATGGAAAGAAGCTGATGAGGAGACGTTGAATGTCATGCTTCAGGCAACCGCGCGCAGTCAGGCTGGTTGGTTAGACACGATCGCGCTTGCCGAATTTCCTTGCACCGACCTACACACCATCGATCGTCTTTGGGGCAGATATAGTGATGAACAATTTAGTTTTAGAGTGCAATATCGGCTCTATTCTGGCGTGACTATCTCCACCGAAAACTCCGTTAATCCGAGTCGCTCCGACGAAGAACGCGCCTTAGAATTTAGTAAAAATGTTGGCTGGTGGGTCAAGCGCTTAGAATTCTTGAGATACTACAATCAACTTGACTTCACTCTTCAAGCCCCCACTGGTCACTTGCCAGCCCTCTGGTTCTGGAAAATTCCTTGGGGGGAAGCCTGTCGCTATGGAGGCATTGGCTCAGGTCGTGGCGGCTGTCGTATGGATCATCAAATAATTACTGCCTTTATCGATCGCTTAGAACAGTGCGGCTTTAACTAGTGTCCTCACTGCCTTTCCTTCAACCCTGCCTTCCTCCAGTCATGACAGAAATAGAAACTGCCCCCACTCTTTTAGCACTCGATTTTGATGGAGTTCTCTGCAACGGTTTGATGGAATATTTTCAGACAGCTTGGCGAGTTTACTGCCAAATCTGGTCGCATCCTGAAGCAGTGCTGCCTGAAGGTTTGGCAGAAGAGTTTAATCGCTTGCGTCCAGTAGTGGAAACCGGATGGGAAATGCCTGTAGTGATTCAGGCAATTCTGTCAGGCGTTTCTGAGATAGAGATTTTAGCGAACTGGGCCGCGATCGCCCCTCAGCTTGCCAAAGCCACTGGGCTATCCCCCACCGAAATCGGCAATCAAGTCGATCACACACGCGATCGGTGGATTGCCAACGATCTAGAAAGTTGGCTGGCTCTCCATCAGTTTTATCCCGGAGTCATTGAGCGACTTCAGCAGATTAGTTCTTTGCATCCTGTCATTATCACTACTAAAGAAGAACGATTTGTGGTTCAGTTGTTGCAACAACAAGGCATCGACTTTCCCCAATCTCAAATTTTCGGTAAGTCCCTTAAACAACCCAAATCACAAACGCTCCGTGCCCTCATTCAAGATCTGAGTCAGCAAAATCTGAGTCAGCAAACAGAGCATCTCAGGATCTGGTTTGTCGAAGATCGGCTAAAAACTCTACAAGCCATTACCGTTCAGCCTGACCTAAGCCCTGTTCGGCTTTTTTTAGGCGATTGGGGATACAATACTGCCTCAGACCGAGAAGCCGCCAGACAAGACCCTAGAATTCATCTTCTATCACTTTCAACCTTTGCTGGCGAGTTTTCTCTATGGATTTAAATCTCAAGCAGTTTTGAAGTATCCTTTAACGTTTTCTTTTCAGTAAAAATATTGATTCATTGATTAAAGCTAAAACTTTAGGCAACGCGACTGATAAAACTTAATTAACTGAGGCGATCGCCTCAGTTAAATCGCCGTTAAATTAAGTTCTTTCGCTTGTTTTATTCTACATACACTATTTTTAAAACAAGAATTCACTCATTTTTTTATCTTCTCAGTAACACAACACTGACCTAACTCTGTAGGGTTTGTTTGTCAAGAATAAAAGATGAATTAAACTAACTTGTATTGGAACCATCTTTATTTTTAGAGATAAGCAAAAAATTAAACTGCAACATATATTCCACCCAAGAATAATATTCATCAGTTAGTAATTAACTCCAATTTTTGGGTTGACCCGCAGCTTGGTTGTAGACAAGTTACCCGTGTTTTCCAGGTCTTGTAGGTTTTTCAATTGCCTGCTGAGGCAACATCCTTTGAGATAAATTTCTCCTCAACTTTGCCTTTAACTCGTTTTTATATAAATGCCTCATTCCTCACAAAGGCTTTATAGAATCATCTTTGTGAGCACAAATAAGGGTGCTATTGTTAGTATTACTAAATATTAATGGATTGATCCCTACTTTATCCATTGCGTGCAGATCAGTGATCTATCAGAGGAGTAAGAAGACGTGCTTACTTTAGTTTCGCCTATTAGCAGATCTGTTAGATGTTGTGGGAATGCTAAAGAGTGAGTATTCCAGCGATATAAATCCCTCTTGAAGGGAATTCTGCTTAAATGGTCTTCTACTGACCTTAGGGTCATTGGAGGGAGCGTCGAAGGTAGATTGATTAAGCCGTGTGTTCAGCCTGATTCAAATCAACCTTCTACTGCAGCGCCGGGATCGCTGTTGTTCCTGATGAAATCTGATTCTTCTGATTCTTTTAACTCTCAACCTCTTGATTCTGAACTTGCTGTATACAACTGCGAAATTCATCTAAAGTTTCGGCTCATTGAAGATAAAAATCTTCCCCGCGATCGCGAACAGCTATTAGAAGCACTACTAGACGCATTTTCCTACGGCGCAGACGAATACCTTGAGCCACTCCAAGCTCATGCTGAAGTCACAGAAGTTTCTGAAATAGAAGCTTCTCCTGAAATGCGCCGTCAGTTAATTCGCTTGCGTAATTCTAAAGACCTGGCTTAAATCACAGATTTCTACAGATTTCGGTCTGTAGGGGTTTGGCTTCACTAACTTTGTTTAAATCCACTAAGCACCTGCGGGGACGTGAAAACTCATGTCCCCGCTCTATTTTTATGATTGGCTCAAAATCTCTTTCAGTGCGGGTTTCACAGTCGAGTAAGTAAACTTAAACCCACTAGATTCAGTCCGTTTCGGGAGAACCTGCTGACCTTGCAGTACAACCTGCGCTCCATCTCCTAACAACGCTTCGAGGGCAAAGTCTGGCACAGGTAGCCAGGACGGACGGTTCATGACTTGCCCTAAGGCTTGACACAGTTCTGCCATGCGCACTGGCTGAGGAGCCGTGGCATTGTAGGTGCCCGTCATCTCAGTTTGAGTCAAAGCTTGAAGAATCAGGCTGACTAAGTCATCTCGGTGAATCCATGAGAACCACTGCCGACCACTGCCAATTGGACCTCCAGCAAACATTCGGAAGGGCAGCAACATTTTGGCGATCGCCCCACCCATTCCCAATACAATTCCCGTTCGTAAAATCACCAGCCGCACGCCAGCCGACTTGACCCGCTCTGCCTCATACTCCCAGTCTTGACAGACCTGTGCCAAGAAATCACTGCCGGGTTTAGCAGATTCTTCAAACACTGCGGTTTCACTGGTGCCATAGTAGCCAATGGCAGAGGAATTAACCAGAACCGTGGGCTTAGGGCTTGCTTGCGCGATCGCCTCTACAATTTTCCGCGTGCCCAGTTTGCGGCTGTCAGAAATTTCTTGCTTACGTTCTGGAGTCCAACGGCTCTCAGCGATGGGCGCTCCTGCCAAATTCACGACGGCATCGCATCCAGAAATCGATCGCTGCCAAGCGCCCGATTCTAGGGGCGAGTAAGCCACAATTTCTACATCAGAAAATGTGGCTGTCGGAAAAACTCGTTTTGCTTGTTCGGCGCTACGGGTCAATACCAAGATCTGATGCCCTTCTGCCTGAAGTCGCTCGACCAAGCGACTCCCCACAAATCCTGTTGCCCCAGTTACTGCTACTTTCATAAGCCTCTGAATTGAATAAACGCCCTAGCACTCACTCTGAACGTTTCAAAATACCTTCAATAGGTCAGTATACAGACTGTAAGGTTGCCTTGAATGCTGAAGAGTTGGTGAGTTCAGCCCAAAAATCTTCTAAATTGAGAAGAGTGATATTTTCTAAATGAGTCCATTTTGTTGAACTCTATGTTCCTAATCGAACCCAGTTTGAGCTTACAGATTGCTGTGGTGGCAGTGTGGCTAGCCTTTGTAGTGGCGATCGCTGAAGTTCTTCGTCGGGTTGCCCATGCCCAGCCTGAAATGGTTCGCAAAATTGTCCATATTGGCACGGGCAACGTTATTCTACTTGCCTGGTGGCTAAAAATTCCGGCATGGATGGGAATTTTAGCTTCGGTTCTCTTCAGTTTAGTGACTCTTTTATCATACCGACTGTCAATCTTGCCAGATATCAATAACATTGGACGAAAAAGCCTGGGCACTTTTTTCTATGCCGTCAGTATTGGCGTTTTAATTGGCATTTTTTGGCAAGCTCATGTCTACTATGCAGTCATGGGCGTGCTGATCATGACTTGGGGTGATGGACTAGCAGCGCTTATTGGAAAACAATGGGGACGGCACCCTTACGAGCTTTGGGGAATGCAAAAAAGTTGGGAGGGGTCATTGACCATGGCACTAGTTAGCTACGGTGTCAGTAGCTCTATTTTTCTATCTGTGCAAGGAAATATTTGGCAAACTTGGCTCGTTGCTGCTGCGATCGCCCTGATCGCCACAGGTCTAGAGGCTTTCTCTAAATGGGGTATTGATAATTTGACTGTGCCGTTAGGAAGTGCGATCGCGGCTTTCTTGTTAAATGACTTTTCCCTATGGAACTAAACCCATGTCCCTAACGTCTGCCTATGATGGAGAACAATGGGTTCAGTTAGAGGAAAGATGTTTAATAAAAAACCTTTGAAACTGGCAATATGGGGAGCACTGGGCACCCCGATCGCCCTCTCTCTAATCAGCCCAATGGCGCTCGCCTCTGAACAGGTTGTGCTTAAGTACAACGTCTTTGAGCGTTCAGTTTCTGTCGAAGAACTCACTACTTTTGCCGAGACAGGTAAACTCTCGCGTGACCTCAAAGCTTATCTGCGAACATCTAAGCAAGACCCAGAGACAATTCGTCAAACTCTCACCGACACAGTTGAGGTTGACGTTGTAACGCTCGATCGGTTTCTTAATAGCATCGTTGGCGACATCGCCCTAGAACGACTAAGTCGATATATCTACACGTCTTCTCGCAAAGCTGACAAACAAGCCATGCGAGCCGCCCTCGTGCTCTCTGCAAGCGAGGACAACAACATCAGCATTCTCGAGGTGGCGCAGAACTACCCCACTGAAGAAGTTCATATCGATGGTAATCGTCTTTCAGAAACCTATGCACAGATTTCACTTCTCAGAGGCGGTCTTGACAACCTTTTAGAGCGAATTAGAGGAGTGCTTTAAGAAGCAACCTAATAGGCTAAAGTCTCTAGGGTTTCGCGCAAGTAGCAACTGACCAGTTGCTCTTGGTTCATGCTCTGAATCTGTGGGCTACTCGTCTGCTCAAGGTGCCATCGCTTGAACCCAGAACTTGTCGCGATCGCCCGTTTCAGGCTATTCCAGGTCGTATCTTCCGAAAACTGGCTTGGGGGAGTGGATGGAGAAGCCATAATAACCTCAGAAAATCATACATGAGAAAATTTCGTTAGCCATTATTTCGTCATGCGTTAATAGCATAACGTACTCGCTCTAATCAGAAGTGTGTTGCTTTACACTGTGCGGTATTAAGCCAGATTAAAAACAAGCGGGGTAGAAGCGTGGCAGGATTTACGACTGAAATTAACTTAGCAGAATTTATTGATCACTCTCTTCTGAATCCTGCTGCTACTCCAGAGCAGGTTTTGAAGTGCTGCGAAGAGGCAGATCGATTTGGCTTTCCAACTGTCTGTATCTTCCCTAATGCTGTTCGTCAGGCGGTAGAGTTCTTGCATAATAAACGTCCTCAGGTTTGTACTGTGATTGGTTTTCCGACTGGGGCAACGACCTCTGCGGTCAAGCGATTTGAGGCACAGGAAGCCATGGAAAATGGTGCTAACGAGTTGGATGTGGTTATTAACTTAAGCTGGCTAAAATCTGGCAATACTGAAGCGTTACATCGAGAACTGGCTGCTATTGTCGACGAGACAGGGCTAACGATTAAAGCCATCCTGGAAACTGCCATCCTGAGTGACGAAGAGAAGGTGTTGGCAGCCGAAATCTGCATTGATGCGGGTGTCTCGTTTTTGAAGACCAGCACAGGTTGGTTAGGGGGCGCAACAGTGGCAGATGTTCAACTCCTGCACCAGGTTGCTAAAGACCAGGTGGCGATCAAAGCTTCGGGTGGAATTCGGACGGCAGAGCAGGCGATCGCGCTGATTATGGCAGGTGCTACTCGTTTAGGAACTTCCTACGGCCCTGCTTTAGTGCGGCAACACGGTACGCTTGAGGAAGGATTAGCCTCTTAATTAATATATGAGTGGAACTTACAAGGCAATTGGAATTAATCTCAAGACAGCGCCGTCAGGAGAATCCGATCGCCTGTTAACCATTCTCACAGAGGAGTTTGGCTTAATTCGGGCGATCGCTCCTGGCGCTCGTAAACACAAGTCTAGTTTGGGTGGGCGTAGCGGCTTATTCGTTGTCAATCAACTGCTGATTGTTCAAGGACGTAACCTCGACAAAGTTATTCAAGCAGAGAGCTTGGAGTCATATCCTGGTCTTAGTCAAAGCCTGAGTAAACTAACCGCAGGTCAGTACCTGGCAGAGCTTGCCCTCTGTCAAGCCTTGAGCGATCAACCTCAAGCCGAGTTGTTTTGCCTCATAAGAGAGCATCTCAGCCGCGTAGAAAAATCTCCTGCAACGCTTGCTTGCCTTACCCATGCATCTTTTCACCTCCTTGCCTTAGCAGGAATTACACCTCAAGTCCAGGAGTGCTGCGTGACTCGGCACATCATTACCCCAAACCTGAGCGATCCTAACTGGAGAATTGGCTTCAGCGTTGTCTCAGGAGGCACTGTTCAACTTGCTGAACTTGACCATTTATCCTCCCCGTCCCGTCCTCAAAAAAAGTTATCGCTTTTATCTTCAAATAGCTCCAAAGTGTCTAGCCCTTCCTCAACCCAAGAGCATCCAGCATGGGTAACTCAACTCAATGCCTTGGAGTTATGGCTGCTTCAACGATTGGCACAACCTAACCTCATCCAAGATCTGCTGCAAGTCGATGAGGCAATTTTAGAGCCTAATTATTATCAAGCGTGGCTTTCCATTGAACGAGTATTGCGCCATTATGCTCAATATCACCTCGATCGCCCCATTCGTTCTGCGGCACTCATTGATGCCTGCTTTGTTCCCGCTAACGCCCCTTCTCCCTGTTCGTAAACCATGATGATGCGACCGTCTGATTTTGAAACCCCTAAAGCGTCAACAGCACCAGACAAGATGGTGCTCCCACGTTATCTCGAAGCTAGATCTGAGCATGATCCGTCTGATGAGATGGGCACACGCATTGTTTCTGGCGACTCTGGCGTTCAGTCATGGGCTAAAGATCAAGAATTGCCCCACACCAATACAAATGGTAATGGAAACGGGGCGATCGCCATATCTCCACTACCCAGCGTTCCCCCAGAGCTAGAACCAGAACATGGGTTTCTCCCAGTGCTTAGAAATCGCAATTTTCTGGCGCTCTGGAGTGGTCAGGTCTTTTCTCAGTTAGCAGACAAAGTTTACTTAGTTTTAATGATTGCCCTGATCGCTAGCCGTTTTCAGTCGGCTGACCAAACTATCAGTGGCTGGGTGTCTTCGTTAATGATTGCTTCTACAATTCCTGCCATTCTATTCGGTTCAGTTGCCGGAGTATTTGTCGATCATTGGCGCAAACGAGCAGTCCTGGTTGTTACTAACCTCCTCCGGGGTGGGCTGGTTTTAAGCCTCCCTTTCCTCCTTTGGAGTACTCAGGGCTGGCATTCGTTTTACGGTTTGCCTATTGGTTTCTGTGTTCTTTTGGGTATTACTTTTTTAGTTTCAACCCTTACTCAGTTTTTCGCACCAGCAGAGCAAGCCGTTATTCCTCTGGTTGTTGAACGCCGCCATTTGCTGTCTGCCAACTCCCTTTACACGATGACCATGATGGCATCGGTGATTGTTGGCTTTGCTTTGGGTGAGCCTTTGCTGGCTTTAGCAGATCAACTTGTCGCGCCGATCGCCACTGCCCTCAACGCTACCCCTGATATTGGCAAAGAGCTTTTGGTAGGCGGCAGCTATGCGATCGCGGGCTTCCTGCTCATGCTGCTCAAAACCAACGAAAAACCTGCTGTTTCCGACGAAACCTTACCCGCTGTTTGGGACAACATTCGGGATGGCTTACGCTATCTCAAGCATCAACAGCAAGTTCGTAACGCTCTCATTCACCTGGTCATCCTATTCTCCATTTTTGCGGCGCTCGCAGTTCTGGCAGTGCGTATGGCAGAGGTGATGCCCGATATCAAATCTTCTCAGTTTGGGTTTTTGTTGGCAGCAGGTGGGGTAGGGATGGCGATCGGCGCAGTTTTGGTTGGACAATTTGGACAGCGCTTCTCTCGCACTCAGCTTGGTTTCTATGGCTCAGTAGGGATGGCAATTTCCTTAGCCGCAGTGTCTTTCTTTGCCCATCGGTTTTTCCCTTGTCTGCCCCTTTTAGTCTGCTTGGGCGCTTGCTGCGCGATCGCTGGCGTACCGATGCAAACAGCAATTCAAGAAGAAACCCCCGAAGACATGCGCGGCAAAGTATTTGGCTTACAAAATAATGCTATTAATATCGCTCTTAGTCTACCCCTAGTCTTGGCAGGGCTGGCAGAAACCTGGTTTGGGCTTCAAGCAGTCTTTCTAGGCTTAGCGGCTTTGGCAATGGCGGGCGGCATTTTAACTCGGACAATTTCTCCTACCCAACCTGATGAAGCAACGCCATAACCGTCTAAAATCCTTAATATTAGATTCTTATTTCTCAAAAGATTACTTAGCGATTAACTTGAATGCATATTGCTTGGCTTGGAAAGAAGTCCCCCTTTTGTGGCAATGTTACCTACGGTCGGGAAGTCACAAATTCGCTATTAGATCGGGGTCATCAGGTTAGCTTTGTCCACTTTGCCTCCGAAGATACGCCTCTTGAGCCGCGTTCAGAATGGCAGGAAGTCCCTATTCCCTTTCTTTACAAGTCTCAGATCTACACCATCCCCTCGTTCAAATCGAGTAAAGTTCTCACTCAAGCGCTCAGGGAGCTTAGACCAGATATTGTTCACGCCTCCCTCACCCTTTCTCCGTTAGACTTTTTACTGCCAGAAATTTGCGCAGAACTTGGTTTACCCCTAGTTGCCACCTTCCATCCTCCCTTTGATCATAAACGCCGCAACTTTACATCAGGCACTCAACATCTGATGTATCAGCTCTACGCTCCATTTCTAGCAAGTTATAACCGCGTCATTGTATTTTCTAAGATCCAGCGTGACTTATTGGTTCGGTTAGGAGTTCCAGAGACTAGATTGGCAGTCATTCCCAATGGTGTAGATGTCAACAAATATTCACCTGGCTTATCAAAGCTCAAAACTCAACTGAACGCCCAACGAGTTTTTGTCTATCAGGGGCGGATTGCGGCTGAGAAAAATGTCGAGTCACTCCTTCGGGCTTGGAAACAGGCAGACATGAGCAAGAGCAGTAAGCTCGTTATTGTAGGCAATGGTTCTAATGCCCTCTCTTTAATGGGTACATACGGCACCGAACAAGGGGTAATTTGGATGGGGTTTGTTGCCGACGAGCAGCAGCGTATTCAGGTTCTCCGAGGATCAGATGTCTTTATTCTGCCGTCTCTGGTAGAAGGGCTGTCTCTTTCTTTATTGGAAGCAATGTCTTGCGGAGTCGCTTGTGTGGCAACCGATGCAGGCGCTGATGGGGAAGTTCTTGAAGAAGGATCTGGCATTGTGATTAGTACGCAACGGGTGTCTACTCAACTACAAACTCTACTTCCCATGTTTCAGGATCACCCGGAACTGACTACACTTCTGGGTCGTAAAGCTCGTCAAAGAGTTCTCGATCGCTACACTCTTGCCCAAAACATCACCCAACTTGAGGATCTATACCGACAAGTGTTGAAGCAACAGCATATCTATTCCAGCAGCTTAGTTTAATAACTCCATAAATTGATACTGCTCATCATTCCAGTCACAAAGCCATCAATGTAAACTAATGTGACAATAGTGCCGTCAAAGCGTTTTGCCTCCTTGACAGCTTCTAAGAATCAAGATTATCCTAACTTCCATACCCGGGTATCAACTACATAGTCGTTTTATGCAAGACAAGCACAAGGTCACTTTATATCTCCCTCCAGAACTTCATCGACAGATCAAAATTAAGGCTGCTGTTGACTTTGAACCTATGTCTACGATCGCCGAGCGTGCAATTTTCTTTTATTTGATGCATTCGGATGTTGTGGATGAGGTGGAAATGTCTCATGGGCAAGCCAACAAAATTTATGACTGTCCTCATTGCTCTAGTCCTCTCCTTGTGAAAGACGGGGAGATGACTGCAGTTAGTGAGCGGCATAGCATTTTGTCAGAAGAAAATATTCCCACTTCTGCTTTGTCTGAAAATCAGGTTGGTTCTGACCAGCGAGATGAAGGTGAGTTAGTTATTTGTTAGCAGGACGAGCCTAAGCGATCGTAGCGTGTTGCTTAAGATTAAGGTCTATGTTCGGTAATGTCTGCACTGTTTATAGGTTAGGCTTTATGGTCATGAAAGAGGAGCTTAGTATCTTAGTTCAGGCTCAATATCCTCTGATCTATCTCGTCACTTCTGAGGAAGAACGAGCCGAGCAGACGATTGACGCTCTTGCACAAATGAAACCTACACGAAAGGTGTTCATTTGGACGGTTACTCACGGAATTGTTGAGTACGGTCAGCCTCGCAATGTGACTCAGCACAATACAGTTTCGCCAGAAGCGGCTGTAGAGTGGGTGATTCGTCAGCGTGATCCTGGGATTTTCGTATTCAAAGATTTACATCCCTTTATTGACTCTCCTGCTGTAACTCGTTGGCTGCGCGATGCGATCGCTAGCTTTAAGGACACACAAAGAACCATTATATTGATGTCTCCTGTTCAGACGGTTCCTATTGAGTTGGAGAAAGAGGTAATCGTCCTCGACTATCCATTGCCAGACATGGCTGAACTCAATCAAGTCCTGTCCCAACAGCTTGAGCTCAGCCGTAGTCGCCGAGTTACGACCGAAGCTCGTGAAAAACTACTCAAGGCAGCTTTAGGCTTAACACGTGACGAAGCTGAAAAAGTCTATCGGAAGGCGCAGGTAACTTCTGGGCGTTTAACTGAAGCTGAAGTAGACATTGTTCTCTCTGAGAAAAAGCAACTCATTAGGCGCAATGGGATTTTAGAGTACATAGAAGAGGATGAAACTTTAGACTCAGTAGGTGGATTGGAAGAGCTTAAGCACTGGCTGCGGCAGCGCTCTAATGCCTTTACTGAACGTGCTCGCGAGTATGGCTTGCCCCAACCCAAAGGCATGATGATTCTAGGAGTACCCGGCTGTGGAAAGTCTCTGATTGCAAAAACAACCTCTCGTCTTTGGGGTTTGCCTTTGCTAAGACTAGATATGGGTCGGGTTTATGACGGGTCAATGGTTGGTCGGTCAGAGGCGAATCTGCGAAATGCCTTGAAAACGGCTGAGTCAATTTCGCCAGCTATTTTATTTATTGACGAAATCGATAAAGCATTTGCAGGTAGCACGGGTTCTGCTGATTCTGACGGAGGTACTTCTAGCCGAATCTTTGGATCCTTCCTTACCTGGATGCAAGAAAAGACTTCACCAGTGTTCGTCATGGCAACTGCTAACCGTGTCGAGCGTCTACCAGGCGAATTTCTTAGAAAAGGGCGTTTCGATGAAATTTTCTTTGTAGATTTGCCTAGTTCAGATGAGCGCAAGGAAATTTTTGGAATCCACTTAGCAAAGCGGCGCGAAGACATTAGTCGCTTTGATCTAGATCAACTTGTAATGGTCTGTGATGGCTTTTCGGGTGCAGAAATTGAGCAGGCGCTAGTTGCTGCTATGTACGAAGCGTTCGCACAAGACCGAGAGTTCACACAGCTCGATATTATCGCTTCAATTCGAGCCACATTACCGCTTTCTAAAACGATGCACGAGCAGGTTACTGCCCTACGGGATTGGGCAAGACAGCGCGCACGTCCTGCTGCATCCTCTGTCGCCGAGTACCAGCGACTAGAGTTCTAAAAGGCTTTCTCTCCTGCTCCCACAGGAGGAAGGGCTAGTCTTAATGGGCTAGCAGTTTGAAGGAAACAACTGAACCGCATCTGCCAGCGTTCCACCCGTTGAGTACTGCGGCGTTATTCACAACTTGAACTGTGTCGTTTCTCTCAATTTCTCTACTGGAGGAAATCTAAGATGTCTCACTTTAGCACTCTGCGCACCAAAATCACTGATGCTGAAATCCTCAAGAACTCTCTTCGGGATCTCGGAATCTCTGTTAAGACCGAAGCTGATGTTCGTGGCTACAATGGTCAGCGCGTCCGCTCTGACATTGTTGCTACTCTTGAAGGCGAATATGATTTGGGTTGGTCTCGTAATGCAGATGGGTCTTTTGATCTGATTGCTGACCTCTGGGGCGTTGCTAAAAAGCACAACCAGACTGAGTTGATCAATTCGATCAATCAGAAGTATGCTGTCAACAAGACCTTGGCTGAAGTTAAGCGCCCTGGGTTACAAAACGCTAACGTTAGACTGGTTATGTAGAGTTTAGTCTCTCTCAGCGTTTCCAAATGAACGGGTTAGCTTATAAAGGCTAACCCGTTTTTTGGTACGTTTGTTGAAGACAGTAGAGTATTAGACCATACACTCAGGAACTTTACCTGTTAGGCGCTCAACAGTCGTTTGCATTTCCGCGATCGCTTGTCGCTGATAGTTACCCGCTTCTTCAAATTGCGTCATGACACTGGCGATCGCCTCTGCTTTTTGCTTCATTGTCTGAATGCCTTCCTGCATTGGTTGGAGTAATTCCTGACATATATTCACTCTGCCCCAAAGCTCAGCCACTGTTGCTAGTTGAG
The DNA here is from genome assembly GCA_019358855.1 of Timaviella obliquedivisa GSE-PSE-MK23-08B. NCBI lineage: Bacteria > Bacillati > Cyanobacteriota > Cyanophyceae > Oculatellales > Oculatellaceae > Timaviella > Timaviella obliquedivisa. The sequence continues at coordinate 92,891 of JAHHII010000012.1, forward strand.
TGTGGAACTGCTGCTCTAGCTTCACAATTTCATGACGCTTAGCGTCTAGATTAATTACCTTCTCATTGACAGAAGCTTGAACTTGACTGACTGTCTCTTGCAACTGCTGAATTTGTGTATCTAATACTTGCTTCTCTTGAGTTTGCTGTTCCTTAAACTCCTCAACTTGAGTCAAAAGAGGTGTTAAATCAATAGAAACTGGTTCCTTTTCCAAAGGAAGCCCTTGGCGCTTTGCTAACATCACTTGGTGCTGCTTCAGAACACCTTGACGTTCTAATAAATTGCGACGTTGACCGACTAAAGTCTGATTCAACATCTGGTAACAATCTTGCTCCTCCATTCGCTCCGATTCCAATCTGAGGCGATCGTATTCACTGGCTTGTTGACTCTGTGCCTTAAGGTCATCAATAGTTTTTTGCTGAAGGGCTAGCTCTTCTTCTTGGCTATGGACAAACTTGGACATTTTCTCTAAATCTTTTTCCAAGTCCTTAACCACATTCTGTAAATCTTCTAAGGGCATATCCCTTAACGCCTCGTTCCCCTGTTCAGGAACTCCCATCAGTTGGGCAATCTGCTGATGCAAAGTTTCATACTGCGCTAATTTAAGAGCCAAAACCTGGGCACTCTCTTGCTTTAAAGTTAGGGCTTCTTGCTTAGTTTGTAGTTCTATACGAATTGCTTCTACGGCAGCTTGAGAATGATGCCATACTTGCCATGCTTCTTGAACGGCTTGAAGTTGCTGATCAACCTCTGACTGTAACTGTTGAGCAGAAGACCTATACTGCTCCAAATTCTGCCAACGACTATCCAAAACACTCTGCTGTTGAGCAATAACTTCAAAGGTTAGGTTCAACTGCTTTTGAATGGATTCAACTGGAATAACCGCTCCTAAAAGGCGACACAATAGGTCTTGAAGATAATGAGTTTGCTCTTCATCCAGACCTGGCGATTGCTGAAGCTCAGACTGACGCTCCTCTAAACGATTGGTTTCTCCTTGAAGTTGTGCCCAAGCGCCTTCTAGCTCTTGAGACTTGCGCTCAAATTCTCCGCGTAGCTGAGTAATTTCTGCTTGGGCAGCAGCAATCTCTTGCCCCTTTTGCTCAAGTAGGGCAAATTCCTCTTCCATCTGCTGGAGTTCTTCGTGTCGGGTTTCCATCTCCATTTCCCGACGATTTAGTTCTTGGCTTTGGTAGGTTAGAGACTGCTTCCACTGCTCAATTTCCTCTTCCTGAGTTTTCGCTTTATCCTGCAACCGAGAGAAATTTTGGAGAATGCTTACTAATTGGCGACCTGCTTCATTATGTCTCTGTATCTGCTTACTCGAAGTCAGTTCTATCATCACCAATACCCCAGCGGCGTAGGTGACATCATCAGGTGCAGAAACAACTTCCTCGTTAGGGATAGCAATCCATTGATGGTCAGATTTCTGGCTAGCTAATAGCTTGAATTCAGCCTTGCCGTTGCCAAGGACGCTTCTATTCTTTCTGAGTACTTCCGCTAAATACAGCACGCTGACAATCCTCTTCCGTGTCTAAAGCTCGATTTGCAGTCAAATTTGATGAAATGATGGTGACATTGCCATCGCTCTGCTCTAGCACATATCTATCTTGTAAAGGGCAAGCGATCGCTAGAGGTTTTGTTTTTTGAAAAGACATCTTGTTTGATTTGAGGGTCGCTAATGTCTTAGCTGATCTCTTACCTGTCTAGAGTTCCCCGGAATTTCTTAGGCACAACAGGAACAGGAGGGAATTAAACTTCAAGTTTTGCTTTAGACACATGGGAGATAAGCAGGGAAGAGGGATCGCTCTTCCTTAGCTTCGGGGCACAATGCTAATCACATTCATCAAAAAAGTACTGGGGTTGAATGCAGGGTAAATTAAGTGAGATAGACATTCGCAGTATCTTGCAGCTTATTGAGCTAGGTCAACGGACAGGTGGGCTGTTTGTAGAAACCTATGGCGCTACAAACAATGTCAACTCTTCCCGCAAGCTTGACCACGCGACGGGAGAATCTTGGTTTGTTTTTTTCCTCAATGGACAAATTATCTATGCAGGAGAGAGTTGCGGTAATTTAACTCGCTTGCAAGACCATCTCCGTCGTTATAATGTAGACCAATCGCCCTCTTTAACGAACATATCGGCGATCGCCACTATCAACACTCCTGAGTATGGTCATCTCTGGGCACTCCTTGAAAACCGTGTGCTAACAGCCGCCCAAGGGCGCAGCATCATTCAAAGCATGGTGCATGAGACATTATTTGACTTACTGAGTCTCCACCAAGGCTCTTTCATTTTTGAACTTGGTCATGCCCTCTCTCCCCAGTTGACAACCCTAGAAATTAGTTCTCTGGTGGCAAGAATTATGAAGCAGGTGCAGGAGTGGAAACAGTTTCATCCTCATATCCAGTCTCCTGATCAGTGTCCGGCGATCGCTGATGCTAATCAACTTCGCCAGACCCTTAGTGCAAGCGCTCGCACCACGTTGGAGCGGTGGGTAGATGGAAAAACCTCGCTCCGCCAAATGGCACGCTATTTGAACCGAGACATATCAGCCGTCGCCCGTGCTATCTATCCTTACCTTCAGCAAGGTATCGTCCATCTGTCTGCTCCTCCTGCTGAAGACTTTATGCACTCAAACCGAGAACTTCAGCTTCTGCACGAGCATAAAGTTCCTCGCATTGTTTGCATTGACGACGGTCTCGCCCTTCGCAAGACCGTGGAATGCATTCTCGACCAGCAAGGATACGAAGTCACCGCCATCGGTAATCCCCTGAAGGCATTGAGCTTGGTTTTTCAACTCAAACCGACTCTAATTTTGTGCGATATTACAATGCCTGAACTGGATGGCTACGAAATCTGTGCCATGTTAAGGAAGTCTAGCGTTTTCCGAGAGACTCCTATTATTATGTTGACCGGGAAGGATGGCTTTATCGATCGCGTTAAAGCCCGCATGGTAGGGGCAACCGACTACTTAACAAAGCCTTTTGGAGAGGTAGAACTATTGACATTGGTGGAACAATACGTCGGTTTAGGGCAGCGCGATCGCCTCAAGTCGGAAAACTTATTGGCAGAAGATCTTAAAGATGAGTTAGAACTTGAGGTCAGAGGTTCCTTTTCACCGTTTCCCTCACATCGTCGTAGATAAAAAGCGCAAAGTGATGGCGATCGCTGTGAGCAGAACATAATAGTACAAGTTGTTTGGGTGAGGAGAATCATGAGGCAAGGCAGGTTTTTCCCGTCAACCTTAAGGGTAGGTCAAAAGTTATGACTACAGTTTTAGTGGTCGAAGACAGTGTTACACAGCGAGAAATGATTACAGATCTGCTTAGAGGCAGCGGCTTAACTGTGACCATTGCTGGAGATGGAGTAGAAGCACTAGAGAAAATTCAGGGTAACCGTCCGGACTTAGTTGTTTTAGACATTGTCATGCCGAAAATGAATGGTTATGAAGTTTGTCGGCGATTGAAAGCCGATCCTAAAACGCAGAGCGTTCCTGTGGTGATGTGTTCTTCTAAAGGCGAAGAGTTTGATCGGTACTGGGGGATGAAGCAAGGTGCAGATGCTTATATTGCCAAGCCTTTCCAACCTACTGAACTGGTAGGCACAGTCAAGCAACTCTTACGCGGGTAAATTGTTGTAGGGGTAAATACAGTTATTAACTATTAAAACTAATGAAGAGTACATAGACAATCATTAAATGATATGAAACCCCTGGGTACGGGTAGGTTAAAGGGGAATGATATCTAGATATTTTCCGTGGTGTCAGTAGGGCAAAGTCCATGATAGGTAATCCAGATTTTTTGACAGGGATAGGGCAAGATCAAGCTTCTGAGTTTCAGGAACTTGAAAGCCCAGAGGGTGAACTTCATCTGAGATTTTATGTCACATCAGGTGATGAATTTGCCTTGCCTGCCACTGGAATTAGAGAGGTCATCTCTTCTGCACCTGACCGGATCACACCCGTTCCTAATGTTTCTCCTTTGCTTTTGGGTACGCTCAATGTGCGAGGACGCGTGATCTGGGTTGCCGATTTGGGTCAATTTTTAGGGGACTCCACGCCTTTAAGCACCGATCGCCCCGAAATTTCTGTCATTGCCATTGAAGATCAAGACGCAATGTTGGGTCTTGCCATCGATCGAATTATTGGGATGGATTGGCTAGATATTGACACAGTGCAGATGCCAACCAACGTACCAGAGTTGATGGCTCCTTTTCTACGAGGAGAGTGGTCTTTAGAAAGTTCCGACCATCTGCTGAGATTGCTTGATCAAGTAGCGATTTTGCGATCGGCACGATGGGCAGCATAAGCACAGTTTGAGATTTGCACGGGCAGGAGAAGGTAAATGGCATCAAGTACTGGGTACGCACAGGAATATCAACAGGCAGAACGAGCTTACATGCTAGGCAGCTATGATGAGGCTGCCTCAATTATTGATCGGCTCGCAGAGACTTATCCCAGCGATCCAAACGTTTGCCTACTGCGAGGTCACATCTACTGCTATGGGTTACAGCAATACGATGTTGCCCGAGAGCAATATCAATCGGTTCTGGGCTTAACATCTGATGCCGAATATGTTAACTATGCCAATAATGGCTTAGCTTATGCTGATCAATATGGAGTAGAAAATCCCCTAGGTATAGCAGGAGGGGAAGTGGATGATGCATTCGCAGATATTGATGCCGATTTTGTCAGCACTACCGACCCCCATAGTTCTGATTCCTACCGTACTAACAGCGGCAATGGAACAAACCTGTCTCATCAAGAATTAGAAGATTTCGATTTTGCAGATCTAAACGTTGCCCCAACGACTGGATTGGACTGGAACCCTCAGTCTACTGATCCTCTAGACGCACCAGATTCTTCCCCCTTTGCCAATCCCTTTGCAACTTCTGAGCCATTAGGTGAAACAGAATTGCCTCTCCTAGATGAGCCTTTCACGCTGAGTCAGTCTGTAGATGATGAAGACTCTTTTACCCTTAATGCTCAGCCAACACCCGACACTTACACTGCATTCAACAGTGCCTCGGCATTAGATGACTTTAACAACAATTCTGTTACGTCCATGGAGGAATTTGGCTCCCAGTCGCCTTTAAATCCTTCAGATGATGCAACTCTATTTATGGGCTTAGATGATTCTGACTTAGATGGAGACTTAGGACGGGCAGCAAACACTTTTAGTATGTCGGGTAGTATATCTAACGGCATTTCCAGCACCAATCTCTATAACCAAGACGATCGCACATTCATTTCCGAAAACTCTGGGTATGGATTAGATGACCTTGATGACGATTTTCCATCACGCGGAGAGCGTTCTTTTGCTTCAAGCGCTCCCACAACAAGAGCGAACAGCGCTGACTTTTTAGATGAGTTTGACGAGTTTGATGACCTTGGCAGTTTGCCAGAATTCGACCTTTCCGATAATTCTATTGATCTAATTAGTCCCACCGACTCTTCAGAATTTAGCACCTCCAAAGACACTTCTGGAGCATTGAATGGTTCTGGATTTGGCGGCTCAGGGTTCGGATTTAGTGAAAATGTCGATCATTCGACAATTCAGGAAGACGAAATGTTTCCGCTTTCTAGTCATTCTGAGCAAATGCCTAACTTTACCCAGGCAAATACTCGTAACCTTGAACCAGAAGTAAGTGTGGAGCAAGGCTGGATTGCACCCCTGGAAAATTCTTCTCTGTCCTCAAAGAAATGGATTGTTGGTCTGGCTACGGGCGTTGTCTCTGCGATCGTTGTAGCAGGCGTAAGCTATGGGTTTTCAAGTGCAATTCCCAAAGATAAAAAAGCAGTGGTTCAGCCCTACTTGACCATGGCAAGCCTAGCCATGACCGGGGCAGCACTAGTTGTTGGCGGTAGTGTAGCGGGTGTGTTGAGCGGCATGACCACCAAACAAGTGAAGCGGACAGCAGCAGATTTGCAGGCGCAGTTTGAGGCCGTGTCGCAAGGTAATCTTAGTGCCCGAGCCACAGTTTACTCGGAAGACGAATTTGGCTTACTTTCGGTAAGGTTTAATCAGATGGCGAAAACCATCTTAACCAGTACAGGTGAGACTCAACGGAAGGCAGAGGAGCAAGAACAAGCGAAAGAAGACCTGCAACGCCAAGTCATTCGGCTGCTAGATGATGTGGAAGGGGCCGCTAGGGGCGATTTGACTGTGCAGGCAGAAGTGACGGCTGACGTATTAGGAGCCGTTGCAGATTCATTCAACCTAACGATTCAAAACCTCCGAGAGATTGTTCAACAGGTTAAAATGGCAGCCCGCCAGGTCACAAAGGGTTCGACAGAAAACGAGATCTTTGCCCGATCGCTCTCTTCCGATGCTCTGCGACAAGCAGAAGAATTGGCTGTGACCCTTAACTCTGTCCAAGTCATGACCGACTCGATTCAGCGGGTAGCAGAAAGCGCCCGTGAAGCCGAGGAAGTAGCGCGGTCTGCGTCTAGTACTGCTTTGAGAGGCGGTGAAGCGGTAGAACGGACTGTAGCGGGAATTCTACAAATTCGAGAAACGGTTGCAGAAACCACTCGGAAGGTGAAGCGTCTGGCTGAATCTTCTCAAGAGATTTCTAAAATTGTGGCGTTGATTTCGCAGATTGCTTCTCGAACTAACTTGCTGGCACTGAACGCGAGTATCGAGGCGGCAAGAGCAGGTGAGGCAGGACGCGGCTTTGCGATCGTTGCTGACGAAGTGCGGCAGCTTGCCGATCGTGCTGCCAAAGCATCGAAGGAAATTGAACAAATTGTGTTGCAAATTCAGGGTGAAACCGGGTCAGTTATGACCGCAATGGAAGAAGGGACACAGCAAGTGATTGAGGGCACTCGGTTGGCAGAACAAGCCAAGCGATCGCTCGAAGACATCATTCAAGTTTCTAACCGGATCGATGTGCTAGTGCGCTCGATTACATCAGACACCGTGGAGCAAACTGAAACTTCGCGGGCTGTGGCACAGGTCATGCAATCTGTGGAGCTAACGGCTCAGGAAACTTCGCAAGAGGCACAACGAGTTTCTGGCTCTCTGCAAAATCTGGTGGGAGTGGCGCGGGGTCTGCTCTCATCGGTAGAACGGTTTCGAGTTGAGAAAGTTTAGGTTGAACCTTAGACCCTTCGTTTTAGACATTTTATTGCCGTTATCGGGCGATCGCCAAGAGTATTCAGAGGAACACTGCTATGCTGTCGGAACAACAACAGCGGATTATGGGCTACTTCATTGAGGAGGCGAAAGATCACCTCAATACCATTGAGCAGGGGTTGCTGAATCTGCAAGGGACGATTGAAGACCCCGAAATGGTAAATGAGGTTTTTCGAGCCGCCCACTCAGTCAAAGGCGGAGCCGCAATGCTGGGACTAACTAGCATTCAGCAAGCAGCCCATCGTCTAGAGGACTACTTCAAGATTCTCAAAGAGTGTCCAATAGAAATTGACCAAGCCTTAGAAACCCTTTTCCTCAAAATTTTTGATGCGCTGCAAGCCTTGCTTGAACAGTTGCAGGGTCCTTTCGGGTTAACCAACGATAAATCGGCAGAAGTCATGGCAGGTGTAGAGCCTGTTTTTCAAGAATTGAATCGCCGTTTTAGTGGCTTAATCGGTCAGGTGAACAGTACGCTTCTTGAAGACGTGGATTTAAGCATCCTCTCAATAGGACAGCCTGTTTCCGCCCCAGTTGGCGTACCCGCAGCAGAAGAAAGTGCACTCCAACTCATTTTTCAAAGCGAAGTCCCGATTCGACTCCGAGAAATGCTTCAGTTGTTCAAACAAAAAGAGACTACCGATAGCCGACAACAACTTCAAGCGATTTGTTCGGTGTTAGGGCAATACGGTGACCCACTTGATTTACTGGCTTGGTGTAGGTTGCTAGATGATGTTCGCAGAGCGATCGCCAACCCCCAAAATAGCTACCGTGTTCTTGCTCCTGTCATCATTAAAGAAGTCAAGCAGGCTCAAGAATTAGTCTTGTCTGGGCGCTCCACCGAAATTTTGGCGAGTAACAATTTAACAGCACTTCTGCCCCTACAAGATGAATCTAACGTTAATGATCTAGGTTCCGACTTTACAGATTTGTTAGGCTCAATGGAATTGAGCGGCAGCGGCTTTGATGAGCGTGAAGATGTTTTATCGTTTGATGATCTCGATAGATTTGTAGTTCCACTCAATGAATCTTTGAGCGCGATCGCAGTATTCGATCAGACAGATCTTCTGACCAATGACGACTGGTTTAATGATGCCGTTACTCAAGAAGAATCAGGAGGGGAGGCGATAGCACTAGAAATCTCCCCATTTGAGTCAGAATTTAGCCTTAATTTCAACGAAGCCGATTTTGAAACTTCTGCCAATTCAGATTTATCCTTTAATGATCAGCCATCCTCTAAAACCAATTCTTCACTAGACGGTCGATCAGGTCCAGAAGTCGGAATTGCAGAATTAAACAGTTTGGCTGACCTCTTTGAAGGAGAAATGCCTAATCTAGACTTGACATGGCAGTCAGAAGAGTCCGCTGATGACCTTCACGAAACCACCGTTTCTTCTGAGTTAAGAAGTCAGAGTGCCGATAGTGAGTTTTCTGATTTGTTACTGGATAACCTTAATGACCTTGATCTATCTAATGATCTCGTTTTAGATGATTTGGTAGAAGAAGATTTGTCAGAATTGCTTGATAGCCCTTTCCAACCTCAGCAGCAAAGTTCCCTGATGCCCCAAGGGAACCTGATGGTCTCAGACAATCTGTTGCAATTAGCTGCACTATCATCAGATGACCCCTTTCAGGCAGACTGGCTCGATAGCGCCTCGGCACCTGAAACGTCATCTGAAATATCGTTTGATGAGATGGGAACAGGTGTAGGGTTGATTGATCCGCTTGGCACAGTATCGGCTGATGAGCAAATTGCGCTGAATTTGAGTCATGACGGAGCGATCGCCCCCTCTGATCCTCTGTTTGATTTAGCTGGATCTGATCTGCCCAACTTGACCGAGCAACCTGCCTTAGTTGCTTCTGACGACCCATTTACATTAAGCATCGCTCAAACTACCGAGTTTGCTAAGTTAGGTGAGCCTAGCGAGCTTAACAATGATTCGCCTTTCAGTTTTTTTGAAGCAGATTTCTTTGAACAGCCTGCTGAACTTCAGCCAGCAAAAGATTCCGGGTTTCCTCTACTAGCTGAAAAAGCTGATGCGGGTTCAACCACTTTATCTAACGAGGAAATTGCAAATTTTGCTGGTCTCTCTGACACTCCTGAGACTGTCCCAGATTTATTGGTAGAGCAATTAGACTCTACAAACGGCTCTGAACTGTTCTTTGACATGGAATCGTCTGCAAGAGCAGTAGAGGATGTGAGTGCATCAATTCTTGATGAAAAGTTGGAAGAAGGAGGCTTCGAGCTTTCTGCGGCTTCTCAGCCTGTCGAGGCAAAGCTGCTAGAACTTAACTCAGAATCCAGATTAGCAGAGGAAAATGAGTTTACGTTCTTTTCAACAGATCAATCAGATTCACAGACTGATGATGAGATGGAAGCTTTTGAATTGGATAATCTTTGGAATATTTGCTCCGAATCTGAGCAAGCCGTATTGAAGATTGATGAGATAGAAGAGGAGTCTGTAGAAAGCTCACCTAGTTCGTTGAACTTTGACTTACACTCTCAGCCCAATGAAGTTAACTTTTTCAACTTGACTGATAGTTTGACTGACAGTAGCTCAGAAGATTTTCCTACGCTAAACTTCCGCAGTCCAGAGGAAAATGGCGAACTAAACTTTAACAACTTGACCCATTATCCTGAACCTAACTTAGGGCAAATTGCTCAAGATACGGAGATAGATAAGTTGTGGGTTGAAACTACAGCAGAAGGATATGTAGACGATAATACTTTATCCGAAAGCACCATTCCATCTTTAACCAGTGATGCTTGGGAGAATGGTGCAAATGAATGGTTTATGGATGAATCCAATTCACCTCACAATGGAGAATCGGTAAATATCAATATTGGTGATACCTTTGCGAGTGATCGCGACGCTGAAGTTTCAGTTCCTCTTAACCAACTTGAGCCTTCTAAAGCAGAGGAGTTTATCGCTCTAAGTCCCATTCATGCAGCAGATTCAAGAGAGGCTGAGGAGATAGAGAGATTCCCAAATAGCGTTTCAGGCTTCATGCAGGCTCAAGATTCAGCTAACTCGGAGATAGAGGATTTTACAAGATTTGAGTTTGAATTAGAAAGTCCTGAAGGATTTGGGGAAGCAGCGATCGCCGCTCCAATCACCCTAAAGCCCCATGATTCAGCCCAGGATGACTTTGCTGAACTAGACGACTTATTTGTGGAAACCGGAGTTGGGGCGGTTTCAGAATCCTACCCATTTTCACTCGACTTTGGAGAAGGTTTTGATGGAGAGCCTATGGAGCCTATGGAAGCACCGGAGAAACCTGTCTCTTCATCGGCCATCCCCCTCAATCAACCTGCTCAACCCGATGACTTTTCTGACTTAGAAGCCATACTCGGGGAAACAACTCAAACTTCTGCTGAAGTAAATCAAATATTGTTTGAGCCGGAACAAAATAACTTTGATGATTTAGAACTCTTACTAGGTGATGCTCTTCCACCCGCAGCTTCTCCTGTTGTTGAGACAACCCTCAACATGCCAGCTAAAAATGATGAATTTGGTGACCTTGAAGATTTGCTGAAAGATGCGGATCAAACCTTAGCGGGAGGCTCGGTAAGTCGTAAAGCTGCCAACGCTCCTAACCGTCGGTCGAATCGCCGGGGAGTTCTGAGCGATCAGACCATGCGAGTTTCGGTTAAGCATTTAGACAATCTCAACAACCTGGTTGGAGAGATGGTGGTCAACCGGAATAGTCTAGAACAAGCTCAGGAACGTTTACGCCAGTTTCTCGACAATTTGCTTTATCAGGTGCAGCAATTGAGCGATGTGGGTCAGCGGATGCGCGACTTGTACGAGCGATCGCTGCTTGAAAGTTCTTTGCTTTCAACTCGCCGCAGTTATCATCTTAAACCTCAAAGAGATAGTGGCTTTGGAGTAGGGCAGAGTAATTCATCAAACCATGCGACCGGAGAAAGCTTTGATGCGCTAGAGATGGATCGCTTTACTGGGTTCCATACTCTTTCGCAAGAAATGATTGAGTTAATTGTGCGAGTGCGAGAATCGGCTTCTGATATTGATTTTGTAGTGGAAGAAAGCGATCAAGTGACTCGCAACTTCCGGCAAATTACGACCCAGCTTCAAGAAGGCTTGACCCGTGCCCGCATGGTTCCTTTTGCTCAAACGGCTGACCGTTTGCCCAGAGGCGTGAGAGACAATGCTTTGAAGTATGGTAAGCAAGCAGAGTTGCTGGTCGAGGGGCGAGATACTTTGATTGACAAGATGATTATTGAGCATCTCTATGACCCAATGACGCATTTGGTCAATAATGCAGTGGCTCATGGAATCGAAACCGCAGCAGAAAGACTTGCTGCTGGTAAGCCCCCTATGGGCAAGATTGTGCTGCGAACTTTTCACCAAGGAAACCAAACTATTATTTCGGTGAGTGATGATGGGGCAGGCATTGACCAAGAGCGGGTGAAGTCGAAGGCGATCGCCAAAGGGCTAATTACTGCGGCAGAAGCTAAACAAATGTCTCGCATGGACACCTACGACTTACTATTCCATCATGGGTTTAGTACTGCCGACCAAATTGACGATCTCAAAGGGCGAGGTGTGGGTCTTGATGTGGTTCGTAGCAACCTGAATGAAATTCGGGGTGTTATTAGCATCGATTCAACCGTTGGCAAAGGCACAACTTTTACAATCCGTCTACCCCTGACCTTAAGCATCTCTAAAGCCCTCTGCTGTATCAGCAACCGTGCCCGCATTGCTTTCCCTATGGATGGTGTAGAAGACATGCTGGATATCCCTAGAGAAAGAGTGCAGATTGACGCGCAAGGTCGCTCCTGTATCTACTGGCGCGATGCCTTGCTTCCCTTCCAACCCTTAACTGATTTATTGAAACACGGGCGGATCCTGGGTCGAGGTAGCGTGTATGGGGGCAACCAGGAGGACGACATTATTTCAGTGGTTGTCTTGCGTAGCACTGGGAATAACCTGGCGCTTCAGGTCGACCAGGTGCTAGGTGAGCAAGAAATTGTGATTAAGCAGCTAGAAGGCCCTGTTCCTAAACCCATTGGCATTGCAGGAGCAACAGTGATGGGAGATGGGCGAATTATGCCGATCGCGGATGTTTTGGAGTTGATCGATCTGGCAGAAGGGCGAGTTCGCCGAGATGCGGGTAGTTCACTTTGGGAAATGGAAGAGCAGCTTCCTCCAGAAGCCTTTACGGCGAAAACCGAGCCAACGGTTCTCATTGTGGATGACTCGATTACGGTTCGAGAATTACTGTCGATGACGTTTAACAAAGTGGGCTATCGCGTGGAGCAAGCCCGTGACGGACAAGAGGCTTGGGAAAAACTTCGCTCTGGTCTGCCTTGTGACTTGGTATTCTGTGACATTGAGATGCCACGAATGGACGGATTAGAACTACTTTCCCGTCTGCAAAAAGACCCCGGTCTTAGCCACTTACCGATCGCCATGCTGACTTCCAGAGGAGCCGATCGCCATCGCCAAATGGCAGTTCAACTGGGCGCAAAGGGATACTTTACCAAACCGTACCTCGAAGAAGCCTTATTGGATGCTGCTCAGCGAATGCTAAAAGGAGAAGTTTTAGTTACTAAAAGTGCCAATCGCTCTTAATCATTGGAATGCTTAAATCAACAGCGGGTGAAAACCTGATCAGATTTCCACCCACTGTTATTACGCAAATATCTATCACGCAAATATCATTCAATAGTATTCAAAATGATTTAAAGGACTACTGTTAGCTTTTATAAAAGGGTCGCTTCACTACGGTTGCGGGATAAGTTTTGCCTCTTATTTCTACATCCACTAACTGATTGAGTTTTGAAAGATCGCTACGAACATAGCCCAGGGCGATCGGGTAGCCTAAAGTGGGAGAAAGCGTGCCACTCGTCACTGTTCCTACAGGTTCTCCTTCATAAAAAATTGGGTAGTCATGGCGGGCAATATTGCGTCCTTCCATTTTCAACCCAACTAACCGCCGAGAAACTCCGGATTGTTTCTGTGCCTCTAAACCCGATCGCCCAATAAAATCACCCTTTCGGTCAAGATGCACCACCCAGCCTAGCCCAGCTTCTAACGGAGTCGTCTGCTCATTAATATCCTGTCCATAAAGCGCCATAGCAGCTTCAAGCCGCAAAGTATCGCGTGCGCCAAGCCCACAGGGAAGAACATTTTGAGAAATAAGCGATCGCCACAACTCTACCCCAACTTCCGGGGCAACCATCACCTCAAACCCGTCTTCGCCCGTGTACCCCGTCCGAGCCAAAAAACCAAGTTCTCCTAAGACAGTCCCATCCAAGTGACCAAACCGTTTAACAGCCGATAAATCTTCCTTCACAAATTTTTGAAGAGCTTGTACAGATTCAGGACCCTGAATTGCGATTAGCGTTTGCGTGAGAGAAAGATCTTGGAAATGAATTTGTGATAAATCCAGATGAGCCTGTAGCCAATCTCTATCCTTAGAAGCGGTAGACGCATTCACAATGGTGGTGATGCGTTCTTCCCCCACTTTATTGATACCTTGATAATAAATAATTAGGTCGTCAATAATGCCTGCACTGGGGTTTAGTAGAACTGTGTATTGGGCTTCGCCAGGTTGTAAGCGGCTCAAATCAGATGGAACAAGATATTGGATCTGCTCAATAAGGTTATGACCGCTCAAAACAAACTTGCCCATGTGTGAAATATCGAATAAACCTACTTGCTGTCGAACTGCCTGATGCTCTTTGCTAATGCCGCTATATTGAACTGGCATTTCCCACCCCGAGAACGGTACCATCCTGGCGCTAAGTTCAAGATGAAGCAAATGAAGCGGAGTATAAAAAGGGATTTTAGGATAAGACATTGCCAGGGAGGATGAAGAACGCTAGGGATTCGAGAAGGTATTAATTTGCCCACCGCCGATAGAACGCCCTGGAGCCGCACGAGGAACAGAAAAAGGAGCGGGCACGAGAGAAGATGGAGCAGATGAGGGTTGAACCTTAGGATAATTAGGTTGTCCTGTAGAGTGGGACGGTTGACCCTCATCATAGAACTGTCCGGGCGCAGCAGGATTAATTTGTGGGGTTATTTGTCCTGGAATAGGCTGAAGATTAATGTTGAAGGAAGACGGTCTAACACTAGGAGTCGGAGTCTGTAAGGTTAAAGGCAAGGTGTATCCTGTTGTGCCTGGAGAAGGCGAGATCTGAGGCGAAAATTGAGGACTGGGCAATCTTTGGGGTGATGAGTCTGGCTGCCCTGGAAAATTTTGACCTGTAGAGCCTTCTGTCTCTGAAAGCTCTGGAAGCTCTGAGTCTTCAGTGCTACGCGCGGCTGAGGATTGAGCCAGGGGGCGGACAGAAGAAAGTTGGGATTGCTCTTCAGTAGAAGAATATCGTTCTAGAGCAGACTGAAGTGGATTGATAGCAGTAGAGCTATTAGTAGAGGAGGCACTGCTGCTAATGGCTACGCCATTAGAGAGGGGAATAGCAAGTCCTGTTGCGGAACCTGGCGAATAGACACTAGGTAGTTGGTCTGGAGAGCGATCGCGCCAACTCTCGGCGGAATAAGGCGTTGAAAACAATGGAGATTGCGATCGCCCAGGTTTATCTTTTGAGGCAGCAGTGGAGGGTCGAGCTAGCAAGAATTCTTGAAAAAGTGGAGATTTGGGACTATCACTCTGAGAAGATTGGGGGCTTGAACGGGTCTGGAGCGGCACAGTAGAGACATCGGAGAGTGTCTCAAAGAGTTCACTATTGCTAGCTGCCGTATTTTGGGTAGGCAGATTGCCTAAAGGGTTTTGATTAGGAGGATGAGATGCAGTACCAGGGTCATTGCTGCCCGTATATTGCTGTGGATTTGCCAAATACTCTCCGACTAAGAAGACTGATAAAATCAATCCAGAAGCCGTAGCCCAGACTGTAGGACGTTTTAGGATAGTTAAGCGGGCTTTGAGGTAGCGAAGGGAAGCGGGGGTCTGCTTGAAAGCTGGCATATTTTATCCCTCCGGTTCTGCGGGCGTTTACACAAGTTTAGCGAATGAGAATTATTAAGCCGATCGAGTTATCGCGACGAACGAACCAAAAGCAACCCTGCGGCGATCAGACCGAACAGGTTGGGAAGCCACCCTCCTAAAACTGGAGAAATGTACCCCAGCTGAGCGAGCGACCCAAATACGATCGTTAATAAATAGTACCCAAAAATAATCCCCAAGCTAATGGCAAACCCGGTAGCTCGACCTGCCCGTTCTAGGTGAGAACCCAACGCAGCGCCTACTAACCCAAAAGCAATACAGACAAAGGGGAGGGCATACTTTTGCTGTATCCGGACTTGAAGCTTGCGGATTTGATCATCACTACCGCCTTGCTTAAGGAGATCTAGATAGCCTGACGCCTCAGCAATGTTCATCTCATCGTAGTTTCGCTTACGAGTAGCGAGGTCGAGGGGCGCGCGCGGTAGCTTGAGTTGTTGGTTGTCAAAGGTGACGATATTGCGGAAAGCACCATCTGTTGAAACGATATAGATGGTGCCATTCGAGAAGTCCCAGAGGCTCTGCTGACTGTTCCACTGGGCAGATTTAGCGCTCACAATCTGCTCCAAGCCTTCTTGAGAAAAGTCGAGGATCGTGAGGCCTTGCATTCGTTCGCCGTCAAACTTTTTGGCATAGAAGAGGCGTGATAGGGCTTGTTCACTTTCGCCGTTAGGAAGAGTAATTTTTTTGTACTCTTCGTAGCGAATATTTCGTTCACTGAAAGGAGGATTGTCTTCTTGTAGCGCTTCCGCCAAAGTGATAGCAGATTGATAGTTGGCGGCTGGAACAATAAGTTCGTTGAAGGCAAAGGTAATTCCAGTAATGAGACAGCAAATGCCTAAGGCAGGCAGAACCATGCGGTAAACGCTAACGCCACAAGCTTTGAGGGCAGTGAGTTCGCTATCGCTGGAGAGGCGGCTATAGGTCATGAGCGTTGCCAACAGGGTTGCCATGGGGAAGGAATACGCGACAAACTGAGGAAACCTGAGGAAGAAAATTTTGGCGGCGATCGCAAATGACAGCCCCGACTCAGTAATCTTACGAATCAAATCAAATAACGCATCAACCGAAACGCCTAGCGACGAAAAAACGCCGACTCCAAACAAAAATGGCAAGATTAGCTCGATCGCTAAATATCGATCCATCACTGAGAATTTTAAAAAGTTTCTCAGGATTTGGAACGGGGATGGATTGTGTTGGGGACTGCGTTTAAAAGAGCTAATAGCCATATTGAGGAATCAAGATAAAACGTCGCTAGAGGTGAAAGCCATCGCCTAAATAATGTTGACGCACAAGGGGATTGGCATAAAGCTCCTCACTGCTACCTGATGCCAGGATTTGTCCGTCGCGCATGATGTAGCCGCGATCGGTAATTTCCAAAGTTTCGCGAACGTTGTGATCGGTGATTAGAATACCCATTTGGCGATCGCGCAACCGCCCAATAATTTCTTGAATTTCGGTGACAGCGATCGGGTCAATTCCAGCAAAAGGTTCATCCAAAAACAAAAACTTAGGGCCGTCTACCCCAGCAGCTAGCGCTCTAGCGATCTCGGTTCGCCGCCGTTCGCCGCCTGATACGCGAATTCCTAAAGTGGACGCAACTTTTTCTAACCGAAATTCTTTGAGGAGATAGTGTAGGCGCTCTTGACACTTTTCGGCGGGCACTTGGGTTTGTTGAAGAACCAGCAAGATATTATCTTTAACGCTCAAATGTCGAAAAATACTAGGTTCTTGAGCCAGGTAGCCAATCCCAAGCCGCGCTCGCTCAAAAATCGGCATTGCAGTGATATCGCGATCGTTAAGCCAAACTTTTCCCTGATCTGGCTTCTCTAGCCCTGTGGCGATGTAAAACGTAGAAGTTTTGCCTGCTCCATTAGGCCCCAGCAATCCTACGACCTCTCCCATTGCCACAGAGAGATGAACGCGATTGACAACAACGCGCTTCCCATAGGATTTGTGGATGTTCTCCAATACAATTTTCAAGGAATTGCTCAAGGGTACGTGAGTCCTAGCATAGGCTGGTATCAATTTTACCAGAGGGTGACGTGATCCATGCGCTTTAAGGGTTTGGAGGACTAAAAGGAGTCTTAAATTCTGGCTTAGGATTAAAGGTTGGCTGTCCCGTTGGCGCTGTTCCAGCGGGATTAGTATCTTGGATAATGTAGATGGATTGAACTTGCTGACCTGCAGCAGGCAATGCTACAAAACGTCCCTCATTAACCAGATAGGTAATGGTTTCACCTCGTAAGCTATTGCCTGCTTGCAAAACGTAAACATTGCCACTGAGAACGATGCGTCCCTCACGACTGTAATACTGTGCCTGAACAGAGGTTGCCTGAATTTGGCGAGCAGGATAGTTAATTTGGACATTGCCCCGAGCAGTGATAACCCCCGTGATTGAGTTGGCTTCAGTCGTATCGGCATCTAGCCGAAGGCGCTGAGTGTCGGTGGGCGCTACTGTAGGCGCTTGGGCAAGGGCAGAGGAGATGGGAACGGAAGGGACTGTCCCAACCAGTACCAGGCTCAAGCCTATCGCCAGTCCAAACTGACGCGATCGATTGTTATGGGTAAGTTGCACAGGCAGCATGATCAGGACTTGGGGTGAGGAAGTTATCTAGAGTTTGGCAGATGAACCTGGTGAAGGGCGGCAATCTTGTGCCAGATAGATGTCTATCACTGTCTTGCATAAGCAAAGCGATGAGATAAACACTCAATGGTCGATGCAATGTCGATATACTTAAGCCCACACCCTCTTGCTCATATAAGACGGTGATGGACACAAATGAGTTGCTGCCCTCACTAACTTTACCCGAACTTTACGTTTCTATCGTGGCATGACAGCTAGACCCATGTCCACTGGGGGAGATGCCCTCAGCTTTTAGGAGCGATCGCCAAAGTAATGGTAGGAAACTCGGTCATTGGAAAACTTGGGGCGATCGCTCCTTCTACTAACTGCGCCTGCTGGAGCCTTATCAAAAGCTCAGTACTCTGGGCTATGAGGGCAGTTACATCAACTTCGGCATAAACTGGCTGGTAGCGCCGCAATCGATTTAGCCCTTCTCCTAGCAAAATGGTGGCTCCCCGCAAATTACCATTGCTCAAGTGATAGAGCGCCACAGCGATTTGTAGAATGCTCTGATAGAAGGTTCTGTGGGGTTCCATTGCCTCCATCCAAATTGCCTCCAGGGTGTCATGGCAAGCATAGAATTCCTGTTGATTAAACTGCTCAACACCGTCCCAGAAAGTAGGTTCTACTTCTTCGGTCATGGGGAATGCCTCAAAACTCCTCTCAAAACTCCTTTTTCAATCCTGACATCTTGCGCTACGGAATCATCAACTTCTCTCGATTCACTCTACATTCCGGCAGCATTAGTGCAACCAGGTTATAATTTTTGCGGAGCGTACATAATTTTTTAATATGAGTAATCCGTTGGTTCATGCGTTTTTCATGGGTAGAGCGATCGCCGAAGCGGTTAGCGAGCAAGTTGAAAGTAATGTGACTAACGCCTTGAGTGAACTGGGCAGATTTGATGCCGAGCAGCGAGAGCGGCTACGGTTGTTCACCGAAGAAGTCATGGCACGAGCGCAACGAGCTGAAGAAATGTCAATGCAAGGGCGGACGACTGGCAGTTCAACAGGTACACAGGGCAGTAGCGATTTACAAGCTACAATAGATGACTTGCGAGCTGAAACTGCCCAGCTACGGGCTGAGCTACAGCGATATCGCAGTAGTCTCTAGAGTTTTACAAATTGAATCGTTAACGCCTCGACTTTTTAAGCTGTTTTTTAACGTTTCTAGAAAAGTGCCTGTTCTTCCCGATGACTTTACTTCTCTATCTGAGTCTGGCGCAGATCCTCTATCGATCGCAGAGCAGCCTCGTGTCTTCTCTGGATTAGATGATCCGCAGGCTAATCCGTCTGAGTTGCCGAAGCGCCTGCGTCCTCAGGCTTACCGCCAAAAAGCTTATCGTTGGAACCGAGAGCGGTACTCTCAGAAACGACGATTTGTGGACATTTGGTCGTTTGTATTTAAGTTGTTGATGACTCAATGGTCATACAATAAGTCTTGGGCTTATCCGGCAGGCATGACACCCGAGAATCAGGCAAAGCGACGACGGGCCATCGCCATTTGGATTCGTGAAACCTTCTTAGATCTAGGTCCTACTTTTATTAAGGTTGGACAACTATTTTCTACTCGTGCTGACCTCTTCCCGGCTGAATATGTCGAAGAATTATCGAAGCTGCAAGACAAAGTGCCTGCCTTCAGCTATGAACAGGTTGAAGCCATCATTTTTCATGATTTTGGTCGAACTATTCCTGAGCTTTACCAAAGTTTCGACCCTATCCCACTGGCAGCCGCGAGTCTAGGGCAAGTCCACCGTGCTCAACTCCACTCTGGGGAGGAGGTCGTTGTTAAGGTGCAGCGTCCTGGTCTTAAAAAACTCTTTACAATTGACCTTTCTATTCTCAAAGGCATTACTCAGTATTTTCATAAACATCCTAAATGGGGACGTGGACGGGACTGGCTCGGAATTTACGGCGAGTGCTGTAAGATCCTTTGGGAGGAAATTGAATACCTCCTAGAAGGACGTAATGCCGATACCTTCCGGCGCAACTTTCGTGAGGAAGGTTGGGTTAAGGTTCCTCGGGTTTACTGGCGCTATAGTTCTCCCAGAGTCCTGACATTAGAGTATTTGCCAGGAATTAAGATTAGCCATTACGAGGCTCTTGAAGCGGCTGGGTTAGATCGAAAGATTTTGGCTCAATTGGGGGCTAAGGCTTATCTTCATCAGCTTCTCAACGATGGGTTTTTTCATGCTGATCCTCATCCTGGAAACTTGGCAGTCAGTCCTGACGGAACGCTAATTTTCTATGACTTTGGCATGATGGGACGAATTCAGCTAGTCACTCGTGAGAAGCTGCTGAAAACGTTCTTTGGAATTGCTCAAAAGGATGCGACTCAGGTCGTTGATTCTTTGATTGATTTAGGGGCGCTGACTCCAACTGATGATATGGGAGCAGTGAGGCGATCGATTCAATACATGCTTGACCATTTTATGGATCAACCGTTTGAGAATCAATCGGTAAGCGCCATTAGTGATGACTTGTATGAAATTGCTTATGATCAACCCTTTCGTTTTCCAGCAACCTTCACATTTGTGATGCGAGCATTCTCTACACTAGAGGGGGTGGGGAAAGGTCTTGACCCAGATTTTAACTTTATGGAGGTTGCAAAGCCTTTTGCAATGCAAGTTATGTCCAATGGAGCAGGTGGAAGCCCTAACGGGTTGTCAGATGGAATTTTGGGTGAGCTAGGTCGGCAGGCGGCTCAGGTCAGCACCACGGCGCTGGGCTTGCCGCGCCGGATTGAGGATACCCTAGAAAAATTGGAACAGGGTGATATCCGAGTGCGAGTACGGTCTACTGAAACCGATCGCGTTTTGCGCCGCCTTAGTAACGTTAATATGGGGACGAATTACGCATTGTTGATGGGTACATTCACCTTATCGGCTACGATTTTATTAGTGCATCAGTACATCTGGCTGGCTATACTGGCTGCCATAGCGGCAACAATTTCGCTACTCGCCCTCGTTCGCTTGTTGATACGTCTCGATCGAGCTGAGCGGATGTCATGATTCATCCAGCTTATAGATACTAGCAGTCATATCATGAAAAGCCTTTTCACAGGTTTGAGCGATCCAGGACTTGTCCGTACAGTTAACCAAGATGATTACCATCTAGATGACCCTGGGGGTCGCTTCTTTATTGTTGCCGATGGCATGGGCGGACATGCAGGAGGGCAGGAAGCCAGCCGAATTGCGACTCAAGAAATTCAGAACTACTTGAGATGCAATTGGCAGTCTTCTGAGTCTTCTGAGTCGTTACTGGAGAACGCTTTTTTAAAAGCAAATCAAGCAATTTTACAAGATCAGGTAAATCATCCTGAGCGAGCAGATATGGGGACTACAGCAGTGGCGGTCATTCTGAGGGATGAGCAGCCTTTCTGCGCTCATATTGGTGATTCTCGGTTGTATAGGCTCCGAGGGGCGAAGCTTAACCAAATTACCGAAGATCACACTTGGGTGGCACGGGCGATGAAATTGGGAGATATCAATGCTGATCAGGCGCGAGTGCACCCTTGGCGGCATGTCTTATCGAAGTGTCTGGGGCGGGAAGATCTGCGTCAAATAGACGTGCAGCCTTTTGACTTACAGATAAGCGATCGCCTGCTTCTTTGTAGCGATGGCTTAACTGAAGAGTTGCCCGATCACTTGATTGCTAGCCATCTCAAGACGATTCGGGCTGGCGATCGAGCGGCAGCCGCCTTAGTAGATGCTGCCAAAGAAAACGGCGGGAGAGATAATATTACAGTGGTGATTGTGGCATTTGAGGATGAGGCCGACCTAACTCAAGAAAATTGAGGCAGCTGGCTAAAACTTGAAGGTTCTTTCTGTCCTCTTCTAAATGATGATGTAAGCTAGTGCTGAAGCGCGTCTGTCCAACAGTTTGAATATGCGATCGCAATCCTCAATTTCTCTTCTTAGACGTTCTCGAACTCGCTCTAGAATTCGCCCTGTGCGTTTCTTGCTCAAGTGGACTTTAATGATATTTCTGCTGGGCGTTGCCTACCAATGGCTAGCTGGCGTTTTTCTACAGCCTCAAGCAATCTTAGTATTGGGTGGAGCATCGGAACGAGAATTCTTTGCCGCAGAATTTGCCAAAGAGCATCCTAACTTGCCGATTTGGGTTTCTTCAGGCAGTAACCCTGAGTACTCTGAATGGGTGTTCTCGGAAGCAGGTATTCCTGCCGATCGCCTGCATTTAGATTATCAAGCCGTTGATACGGTCACGAATTTCACGACTTTAGTTCGGGAATTTAAGTCCCAAGAAATTAACAGTATTTATCTCATTACCTCTGATTACCATATGCGGCGGGCATCGGTGATTGGTGAAATTGTGTTGGGGAGTCAAGGGATTGATTTCAAGCCTGTGGTAGTAGCCTCAAAGCAATCGCCTGAATCTCTTAACAAAGCGATTCGAGACGGGGCTAGGGCAGTCCTCTGGGTCACAACTGGGCAAACAGGAGATAATTTGGCTCATTTGCTAAACAAGGAGCCAAACTGAAGGCTAAAGGCTAGATTGGAGACTTGAGATCCAACTGCTTAACCTAGCTTGCTCAACCTGTGGAAGCGTCTTCTCAGTCCGAATTTGTCACTGCTGCAACCCAGGATGATCTGCTGGATGAGATGAGTTTGCAAACAGTGCTGGATATGTTGGCGGTTATGGTTGCGGTGGAAGAGTTAACTCAACTCGAAAGTCTAACTCCTGAGCAGAAGCGGCAAGTCTGGACAGCTACGCCAGAAGATGTGAAGCTGCGATTGAAGGAGCTTAAAGCTTCAGGTCAGGCTAAATCTCCTCCTATACCTCCTACTATAGAATGGGCTACAGAAGAGAAAGAGGGGTTGGAAGAACTCGGTGAATTAGAGGAGTCAGAAGAATTAGCGGAACTTGATGAACTCAATGAAATGGGAGAGGCGATCGATTATGCAGATGAAAATATCAGTGTGACCAATCTGCCGCTCTTCCAAAATTCTTATAGTTTAGACACGCCTCTCATTGAACAAAAATTCCAGGTTGGAGATTATATAGTTCTCAAAGCTGAACCGCGCTTGACTGCTGCTGAACTGGTTGCAGTCTGGAAGGTAATTGCTATTGAAGGAGAACAAGCCCGGATTGAGGCGAAAGGCTTAGCCAGTCGACAATATCCAATGAGTTGGATGATAAGTTACCCATCAGATGAACTGGAATTTTAGATAGGGTAAGGCTAATGACTTTTTTGGCGGGAGAGTTTTTAGACTTCAGTGAGAGCAGTCTGAGGAGTAGCGGCATTGACGAGAGAAAGCAACGAACCCGCCTGTTCCTGTCCGTTCGTTGCCAAATCACTGTGACAAAGATAAACTCGTTCTCCTGCCCGACAGAGTAGATCGAGGACTTGTCGCTGAAGGCGATTTTGGTTGGCTTCCAGCGTATCTGCTGCCGTCCATGGGCAACCTGATCGATCGCGGAGAAAGAGGGGTGCCCCAAAAAGTCCACTGCCCCCTGTGAGCCATAGGGAAGATCCGGCATCAAGCCAGAATTGCCGACGGTGGAAGCAGCGATCGCTGCGATACTGATAAATTGTTGCCAGTGTTACGGCTTGGCTGGCTTTCCCTATAGGGCGAACCGGATAGGGATCAGCCGTGATTGTCCCATTTTTCAAAAGTTGGATAAAGCTTCGCACCGTGTCTGATATCGGCACCTCTAAATCGCCTGATTGTCGTAGCCGACTCGCAATTTCCCAGTAGTGTTGAGCCGTTTCCATCAGTTCTCGGAGAGCAGCGATTTGATCGTAGGGCAGATGGCTGCCCCCATAGAGGAAGCGTTGAATAGCGCGATCGAGCAAGACAACCGGATTAGGAATCAACCGCTGTTGCTGCTGCTCTTTTTGGGTTTCAACCCATTGTAGAATCTCGCTATAAGCATGAGCCGCCTGATAACCTAAGCGATCCCACCGCTCAAAAGTGGTGGCAGGACGGAGATGCGGATTTTCCAGATCTGGAACAAAACAGTAGTCGGTCAGAAGTCCGGCTCGAACCAGATCTATCTGCCTATTTGCGTCTTCGGAGCCAGGCAACTGGCTCAGTAGTACCAGCATTTCGGCGATCGCATCTCGGTTCAGCAATCGACCCAAACCTGGATAAATCAACGCTAACAGCGTCAACAGCGATCGAATCAACGCCGAACTTGCTAAGGGATGCTGGTCATGAAGAGAGTTAACCGCAATTCCTTTACTGGTTAAAATTTCACGGAGCGTGTAACGAGCGATCGCATCTAAGCCAGGGGCAATTACCGCCATGTCTTGAGGTTGAACTTGCCCTGAATAAATGTCGCTAGCGATTGTCTCGGCAACTTGCCGCAGAAGTTGCGCTCTGGAGGTAGTTTGAATCGACTGAATAGCATCGGGCAGTTCGGGAAGCCACAACGGCTCACTCATCCAAGCAACGATCGCGGCTCCCCAAGTTGCGCCCAGGCTATTAGCGGGATCTTGACTCAGATTTTCAGTTTGTTGACAGCGCTGGGCTAAGCCTTGAAGAAAATAGGGATCTGCCCCTAAGCCGAGGCGAATTGCGCCATTGGGATTGTAGGTGAAAGCAATGGGAATGCCTTGGTCGAGAAAAAACTCGAACAGAAAACGAGCGATCGCCGGATACTCGTCCACATCATCAACTAACACTGCCCAATACCGTTGCTTTAGCTGCTGTCGATAGACCGGATGGGGCAGTAAGTAGCGCCAATATAGCTCGGTTATCACGCCATAGGTTAGCAAACCTCGTTCTAGAAGCCAGGTTCGCCATTGTTCTAGCCCTGCCCCGATCGCTTCCCAAAGTTCGGGGGTGCCCTCCTGCTCTAATAAGCCTGCTTTGAGTACAGCAGCAATGTCTTCGGAAGGAGTCCCGCTGGCAGCAGCGAGTTGTAGCAGGTCTAACGTGCGACGAACAAGATAGTAGTCACTAATGCCTGCTTGTTGAAGGCTGCCTTCAGTTAAGAGCGACCCTTGCGGCATCTGCGAAGCATCCCGCCATAGCCCAGTGGCTAGCTCCTGCTCTGTTTCAGGACGCAAGCGGAGGGGAAACTGATCTTTTAGCCCTAGCTGCTGCACAATTAAAGGGAAGAATAGAGCTACTTCATCTTGAAAAAAGCCAATAGGAGTCGCTGTGTCAAACCGAAAATGTCTGGCTTCCGCCGTAATCCGGTCTGCCAAATCTAAGCGATTATCTCCTGTCGCTGCTAAAAACAGAGCCTCTGTGGCTGTCGTTCTCTTGTCAGCCCAAGCAAAAGATTGCCTAATCAGGCGCTGAGTCTTGCCGCTTCGGGTCGAACCTGTAATCCAGACAGAATCTTGTAGCACCAGTCTTCTTCAATGAATTTGTTATGATGCTACGTGGATTAGAAAACTCTTTGCTCAAAAAATTATCGTCTGTAATCATAATTTACGATATTCTTGTTACAAATTTATCATTAGTCGGTGAGGCATCGTTTCTTTTATACTGAGTAGTTACGCAGTTTGAATTTTTCTCTCCAACTTCAAACTACATTTTTAGAAATACGTTCAGCTTTTAGAAATAATAGCTCCAGTAAATTCCGCTAACATCCGCTTCAGTCATGAGAAATTCCTTTTGGGGTTCGATTCAAAGCTACTTCAGCAATGCAAATCAATGGCTTCTTAAAACACCTGGAAGATCATTAGATGAAGCCTATGAAGCTGCTCAAAAGATTAGAGAAATTGAAGACGTTAACTTTGGTGGAAATAGAATTTCTGCTGATCATGGCAACTATGGTGCTAGCGCCCAAAGCTACTTTCAAGGAGAGCTTAGAAAGTACCTAGATATTATTAAGATTCGACTAGCAGAGTTTAAACTGAGTAGCTCGGTTGTGAGGCTTTCTAGCCAAAAAATAACAGAAATTGAAGTTGATGAAAACTCTAACGGTCTAAGTAATATTAGTATTATTGATCAGCCTGCTCTAATTCTTAAAAAGCTCAAGTTTATTGATGAAACTTTAGATAATTATCAAAATAGGGAGTCTAGCAAGCAGTCGATTGTAATTTTGCCAGACTCTAATCAAACTCGACTTAACTCCTCAGGAAGCCGACTTAAAGGAAAAGCTGATGATTTTGAGGAAGCGGCACCTGACGCGAAATCAATGTCTGGCAAAAGCGGTGTCCTACCTCGATCAATTTTGAACACTGTAGGTAGGATTAAGCAAGAGTTAAACCCAGACTCGGAAGAAGAAGTTGTGCGAGATTTTCGGCGATCGAAAGCTCGAACCTTCACGGCAGTGCGATTCATTTTAATTTTAATTATTGTGCCTTTGCTAATGCAGCAGATGTCCAAGAATTTTGTGATTGGGCCCATTGTCGATCGCTATCGAATTGGGAATGAAAGAGTTGATATTTTTATTAATCCAGAGTTAGAAAAAGAAGCTCTCAATGAACTTCAGAAATTTGAGCAACGTCTGCGCTTTGAAATATTGATTGGTAGAAGCGAACCCACAAGCGACGAGGAGATTATACAGCAGGTTAGAGAAAAAGCAGCAGAGATTGGAGAAGAGTTTCAGCAGGTTAGTTCTGATGCAGTTAAGAATGTTTTCGCTGACCTAACTGCGTTGGGTGCTTTCACTCTTGTGATTATGACTAGTAAGCGAGAGATTGAAGTTGTTAAGACCTTTATTGATCAGTTAGTTTATGGTTTGAGTGATAGTGCTAAGGCATTTTTTATTATTTTGTTAACAGATATGTTTGTGGGGTTTCACTCACCTCATGGCTGGGAAGTCATTTTAGAAAGTTTATCTAAGCATTTTGGGCTGCCTGCCGATCGCAATTTTATCTTCTTGTTTATTGCAACTTTTCCAGTTATTTTAGACACCATTTTCAAGTACTGGATTTTTCGATATCTCAACCGAGCATCGCCTTCCTCCGTTGCAACTTATAGAAACATGAATGAGTAGAAGGGATGCCATGACTTGTTTAGACTAGGGAAGGGTAGAATTCTTCTACCTTCATGCTCTTTCCATGCACCAGTTTTTCAAGTTTTCTCATAGGTCCTGGCAGTTTCGATCCCTTCATTCTTTGCTAATTAGCATAGTGGCGCTGCTGTTGCTGTCGAGTTGCTCAGGGCTTATGGAAGATCCTAGGGTCAGCCAAAGCGCTAGTAATCCTAATGCATTGCTAGGTTTGCCAAGCAGTGCGACTAGCTTTAGTGCCAGCGATTATTTAATTAACCGACCTCAGTATGTCATGTCTTACAACCGCAGCAAGGCAATCCCTAATTGGGCGAGTTGGCAACTGAATCAAAATTGGTTAGGGAGCCTTCCACGAGTTCCCTTTGCGCCAGATAATACGCTGCCGACTGGCTGGGAAAAAGTAAATCCCAATGATTATACGGGCAGCGGGTTTGACCGAGGACACGTGGTTCCGGCTGCCGATCGCGACAAAACGGTAGATGATAGCAGAGCCGTTTTTTTAATGACTAACATTTTTCCTCAAGCTCCAGATAATAATCAAGGGCCTTGGGCTCAGCTAGAGAGCTATTGTCGGGAGTTGGTGGCTCAGGGAAAGGAACTTTATATTGTGGCAGGGGGCGCGGGGGAAGGTGGAACAGGAGAGAAGGGAGAAAGTAGAACGATCGCCAACGGTAAAGTTTCAGTCCCTGCCTCAACCTGGAAAGTCGTGGTAGTGTCCGATCGCCCTGGCTCTG
This sequence comes from Timaviella obliquedivisa GSE-PSE-MK23-08B, assembly GCA_019358855.1. Classification (NCBI taxonomy): domain Bacteria; kingdom Bacillati; phylum Cyanobacteriota; class Cyanophyceae; order Oculatellales; family Oculatellaceae; genus Timaviella; species Timaviella obliquedivisa. The sequence continues at coordinate 120,312 of JAHHII010000012.1, forward strand.
GTCTTGCGGGTATTACAGAGCGAACCCGAGTCATTGCCGTCATCATGCCTAACAAACAGGGTATTGAGTCTACAAACTGGCGCGAATATCGAAAATCGGTAGACCAAGTTGAAGAGTTAACGGGGTATAACTTGTTCTCAAATATTCCAAAGCTAGTTCAGGATGCAATCGAAGCCAAAATTGATGCCAATCTGCCTGTCAGACTGCCCGTCAAAAAACAGGTCAAATTGCCTGTGAAGCAACCTGTGGGCACCCCCTAAAACCGCAAGCGATGCCGATAATTGGCTACTGATTCTACAATTCCAAGGGCAATAAAATTAGTCAACAACGACGATCGCCCATAGCTGAGCCAAGGTAGCGGAATTCCTGTCACTGGAGCCAATCCAATGGTCATGCCAATGTTAATCAAAACTTGAAAAACAATCATTGACAACACGCCGATCGCCAGCAAAGATCCAAAATTGTCCTTAGCATTCTGAGCAATAATGACTAGCCTCAGGCTAATTAGCCAAAAGCAAGTTAAAACTGCCAAACAGCCCATAAATCCTAATTCTTCGCCGATCGCTGAGAAAATAAAGTCGGTTTGTTGCTCCGGAATAAAGTTGAGTTGGGTTTGAGTCCCTTGATTCAGTCCGCGTCCAAACAGTTGACCTGCGCCGATGGCAATGCGCGATTGAATCAGGTGATAGCCACCGCCTAGAGGATCTTTATCAGGATCAAGAAAAAGGGAAAGGCGATCGCGCTGGTATGCCTTCAAAACATTAGACCAGACGAAACTTCCCAATCCGCCTGCCACTAAATTAACTCCAGCAAATCCCAATGCCCCATAGCGTTGCCAGGGCAGAGTAAACCAAGCAACAAGCACAACTACAGCAATCCAGGCAAACCAACTGGGTAGAAAAACGCCAAACAGAATCGCCGATACTATGGGTGATACCAACAGCAGCAACCAGCCCGGATTAGCGTTTGCCCAGTACAGCATTCCTAACGTAATGGCAATAAAAACTAAAGAAGTGCCTAGGTCAGGCTGAAGCATAATGATGACCCAAGACAATCCCATAATGCCCAAAGTTTTGATCACCGTCGGAATTCTAGAAGCTCCTCGTTCCTGCAATGCCGCCGCAAGTGTGACAATGAGTGCAATTTTGGCAAATTCTGATGGCTGAAATCCAAAATTACCCAGGTAAAGCCAACTCTTGGCTCCATTCACCTCTGTTCCTAGAAAAGGAACGACTAATAGAATAACGTTCATGACTCCATAAGTAATCCAATGCCATCGCAGCAGATTTTCGTAGCGCCAACGTGCCAACGTCAGCGTCAGCACAATACCGATGCCGCCACCCAAGAGTTGTTGCCACCATTCGCCTAACCCTTTATTTAACTCAGTACTCCGAATCGCAATACTTCCCAAAATCGTGAGGGCGATCGCTACTCCAAGAAGCGTCCAATCAATTTCCAGCCAGGGCTGAGTAGCAGCTTTCCAATTAACACGAGGGAGCGATTTACGCAGCATAAGAGGAGGTCAGAAAGGGCAGAACGACTGAATGGGTCGTCTAAAGTTAAGCGATGAAGAAGCTAAGAAAGAGCCGCGATCGATACCTTTGCCGCAATTTGTTGAGCGATCGCTACCAATGCTTTAGCCGAAGCTGAGTGAGGAGCATTCACCACGATTGGAATGCCGCGATCGCCACCCTCCCGTAGTTCCATTTCTAAAGGAATACAACCTAATAGAGGCAACCCTAGCTCTTGAGAAGTTTTCTCGCCACCACCCGAACCAAAAATATCGTACTGACGATCGGGCATATCTGGCGGGACGAAGTAGCTCATGTTTTCAACAATCCCTAAGATAGGCACCTGTAACTGTTGGAACATTCGTAGACCCCGGCGGGCATCAATCAGAGCAACCGTTTGGGGTGTCGTCACAATCACTGCACCTGCCATTGGAACTGCCTGCGCCAGTGTCAATTGAGCATCACCTGTACCCGGAGGCATGTCTACAATTAAGTAGTCTAAGTCGCCCCACTGCACCTGATACAGAAATTGGCGAATAATGCCATTCAGCATTGGGCCACGCCACATGACAGGCTGATCAGGGTCAATCAAAAAACCCATCGACACAAGCTTGACTCCATGATTAAAGGCAGGTTCTAAAATATCGCCCTGTCCGCCAGACTGAACCATCACCTTTGCGCTGGCTAAACCCATCATTGTGGGAGCATTAGGGCCATAAATATCTGCATCAATGAGTCCTACCTTTGCACCCGCTTGGGCAAGAGCAACGGCAACGTTAACTGCTACAGTGCTCTTGCCCACGCCCCCTTTGCCACTGGTAATAGCCAGAATGTTCTTAATGCCATTAATGCCAGTGCGATCGGGTAAAGCCTTCTGCTGAGGTGTTTCAGAAGTGACCTCTACATCAATTTTTTCTACCCCTGGCAACGTTTTAACAGCGCGTTCACAATCTTCAACAATAAACTGACGCAACGGACAAGCAGGGGTAGTCAAAACTAGGGTAAAACTGACATTTCCCCCATCAACTTTGACATTGCGAATCATATTCAGTTCCACCAAACTTTTACGAAGTTCAGGGTCTTCTACAGGGCGCAAGACTTCTAAAATATTACTAGGGCTGAGTGTCTCAATCATATTTCTCTCCTCCCTGGTAAACATAAACAGGGCAATCTCGTAGTTTTCAACACTTCATTCTACCGCTACGCTAGAGCATTGCTAGCTAATAACTGCCCCAGGGTTATCATCAAGACTAGACTCAGTAAGTCAGGACTGGCAGGACGAATAAATTTAGGGTGATGTCCGCGATCGAGCAACCGTCTTTCCTGCTCTGCCGCATGAGCTAAATCCTGCGCCACTCTGGCAGCATAAGGACGAATCACTGACCAAACCAATGGTGATAGCCACCCTTTCAGAGTCACTGAATAGGAAACCTGTGTACCACAAAGAGCCGATTCTACCCGATAGGTCACTCGCTCCTCCAATCCAGGAATCGCCAAAATTCTGACGCTGAGGAGCTCCCCAGGTTGTACTCGCTCTACAAAAATGTGCATAGAGATAGGAAACAATCGCCCGACCGCTTGATAAATCAGCCCTGGCTTAGGAATTAACCCATAAGGCACATTAGTTTTAGTGAGCAAGGGATGCCAGGATACATCTGCTAAATCTACTACCTTCCGCCACAGATCTTCAACCGAGGCGGAGCTTAGAACTTCGTAAGTTTCTACTAAAGGATGAAACCGACTCGTCTTCCGACGAATTATATCTCGATGAACGAATCTAGACCAAAAGTCCAGCATCGCAATTCTCTCCAGCAAGTATCACAACAAGCAAACTTGGATAAGTAAACATGAGAAGCCCACTGCTTCGCGCGGCTTCTCTAGATAGCATCTCTAGCTGTCACCCCTTCTCGGATCTTACATCGTTGTTAGAATAGATGACCAAGTCAAACAGTGTGAAGAGGCAGCGATCGACCCGGTTTGGCTACTCTCTGCAATTTTCTAACTGCTCTAAGATTTCTAAATGCTCTTTTTTTCCTTAAGTCAGGCGACGCTGATACACTAATCTTTATTCCGCTTTTGAGTTCTTACCTTTGCCTTAAATTTTGGACTGACTTGACATGAACTGACTTAATACCTCCCCAGTTGAAAACGATAATTGAAAGCAATAATTCTTCAGCCTGGATACACCATACATAGACTTGGCTTCTACCCCTTATAGAGAAAACTCTTCAGCTATGCCCCCACTTGTTGCTAACTACTATTTGACCTACCGATGCAATGCCCGTTGCCACTTCTGTGATATTTGGGCGCTTGATCCAAAGAAAGAAGCCAGCTTTGAAACTATTGTGCAAAATATGCACGACTTAAAGCGCTTAGGCGTGAAGTACATTGACTTCACGGGGGGGGAACCTCTGCTGCGAGCAGATGCCGATAAGATCTACGCGAAAGCGAAGGCAATGGGCTTCTATACCAGCATGACGACTAACACGATTCTGTATCCTAAGCGAGCAAAAGAGTTTCAAGGCTTAATTGATTTCCTGAACTTCTCTTTGGACGGAGCAGATGCGGCAACCCACGACCAATCGCGTGGCACTAAAATTTTCGATACGTTGGTGGAATCAGTGAAGTTAGCGCTATCGTTGGGCGAGTATCCGGTTCTAAATCATACGGTGACGGCTCAAAACTATGAACGGTTGGGGGAAATTGCCAAGTTCGCCAATGATTTGGGCGTGCGGGTGTGGCTGAATCCGGCGTTTACGGCGTATAGCAATTACAACAACAAAAAGAATCCGACTCCTGAAATTGCAGCAGCGATCGAGACGGCTGCTAAGCAGTATCGTAATCTTGGCTACAATAAGGCGGCGCTGGCATTTATTGAAGCAGGCGGCAACGACACTCAAAATCCTCGCTGCAAGGCGGTGGATGCAGTGATTGCGATCTCGCCTAACGATGAGTTGCTGTTGCCCTGCTACCACTTTGCTCAGACAGGTCTTGCCATTGAAGGGAATCTGTATGAGATGTACCGTAAGTCGGAAGTTGTAGAAGAATATCGCCAGTCGCAAGGCACGTTGGCGGTGTGTGAAGGCTGTACGGTTTGGTGTTACCTTATCCCCAGTTTCTTCAAGGGTTTAGACAAATACTGGTTCCTTAATCAAATGACTTATGCCGGAGAATTCTTGGCGCGAAAACGATTCCTACAACGAGCCAGCGCCACTCGAGCCAGTGCTGATCAACTCACTCCTGTCTGATTTAGTTTCTGATTTGGAAGAGGAGAACCCTTTTGAGCGAGGCTTGGAGGGGCGCAGGCGTAAAGCGGCGATCGCCCTTACCGCAATTTGGAGCAGCACTATTGCTCTCCATCTACTGTCTTGGGGTTCCTGGGTGGTCTTGGGGTTAACTGCGGTGATGGGAGTCCATGCGGTGCGGGTCTTGTTTGCCCGCCCCATTCCTGTGCCTGACCCAATGGTGCGTCAGCATCCTGACGATTATCCCTATGTTTCAATCTTGGTCGCTGCCAAAAACGAAGAAGCCGTAATTGGGTCTTTGGTAGAAGATCTTTGCAACTTGGACTATCCCCCCGAACGTTACGATCTGTGGGTTGTTGATGACAACAGCAGCGATCGCACCCCTTTGGTACTAGAACGCCTCGCAGCAGAACACCCTCAGTTACACATCATTCGCCGCTCTAATAATGCCATGGGCGGCAAATCAGGCGCTCTGAACCAAGTTTGGTCGGTGGCGAAGGGCGATATTATTGCCGTTTTTGATGCCGATGCTCAGGTTCCCAAAGATTTGCTGCGGCGGGTATTGCCCTTGTTTGAGCGGGAGCAAGTAGGTGCGGTGCAGGTACGAAAAGCGATCGCTAACGCACCCACAAACCTCTGGACTCGAGGACAAGAGACAGAAATGGCGATCGACAGCTACTTCCAGCAGCAGCGTATTGCCTTAGGAGGCATTGGCGAACTGCGGGGCAATGGTCAGTTTGTGCGACGGGCAGCATTGGCAGGTTTTGGCGGCTGGAACGAGCAAACTATTACTGATGATCTAGATCTCACCCTGCGCCTCCATTTAGATCAATGGGATATTGATTTCCTGCTGCTACCTGCGGTGGGCGAAGAAGGCGTTACTCGTGCCCTTGGGCTGTGGCATCAGCGCAGTCGGTGGGCAGAAGGCGGCTATCAGCGCTATTTAGACTATTGGCAGTTAATTGCTCGAAATCGCATGGGCAGGCGTAAAACTGTTGATTTGTGCATGTTTTTGATGAGCCAGTATATGCTGCCGACCGCAACTGTGCCAGACTTGATGATGGCGATCGCCCGCAGCAGTTCTCCCATGCTGCTCCCCATCACGACTCTGATGATCATGCTGTCATTTATCGGCATGTTTACAGGGCTGCGGCGAATTGAATCAGGGATGCAAGAAACCTTGCCTAGACGAAGCCCCAGGGCGATCGCGGCAATGCTTTGGCAAACCCTAATGGGGCAAATTTATATGCTTCACTGGATTCCTATTATGGCGAGTACAACTGCCCGTATGTCAGTTCGCCCCAAAAAACTGAAGTGGGTCAAAACTGTGCATCACGGCGTAGAGGAAGAACTTGGGTTTGAATAACACAAACTAATTCTTGTCAAAATCACCCGCCGAGAATCGTGATATGTACGGTTAAACCTTGATTAGGTGTTGAACTAAGCTAGCGTGAGTGCCATCCTTCAAAGACATCAGGAATCCCTTTCTTCTGACTACTAGTTTGCCATTACGGACTCATTCTCAAGGGCTAAGCCCGATCGTTATGCTAGAAAGTGACCGATCGCTGTCATCTGGTGCTGCCTGGAACTGCCAAGCCTACGAGTGCTATTACCTTTGACGACAAGTTTTATATTTTTGTCAAGTTCTTTCCCTCTGATGCTATGGTTCGCCAAAAAGCAGACCTTATGGTTAGTCGGGGCAATCAAGTCGTTTTAACAAAAGTCCCTGAAGGACTGGTATTGTGGACGCTTGAACCAGATGCTGAACTTGTCAATCGCTGAAGGATTTGATAAACCTTAAAGGAATCCACTGATCTAAAGACACTGTGAGTAAACGCTTACCCGAAACCACCGCCTATATTCGGATTACGCGCCAGTCTTGGCAACAAGGCAAAATTGAGGGCGATGTGCATGTGAGTGATTATGAATGGGAGTTTAAGTGGGAGTTTCGTAAAGGTGAACTGCTGGTAGAACCTTCTCGAGGACGGGCATTGATTAAAGAGCCATTGAGCCGTTTTTTAGAGCGATGCGACTACCAGCTTGAACCAGGCGGCGATTATTGCTTTACGATTCGGGCAGAAATTTAGTTAAACAAAGTTGGTTAAACAAAGATTTAGGCTAAGAATCTAAGCAGTAAGGCGTTCTAAGTAACGTTCGATTAGCAAAATGGCGACAATGTCATCAATAGGACGGGGCAAGGTGCGGATGCCTTGAGGAATGAGTTTTGCCAGACCTTGAGGGGGATACATTTGCCAGTAGCGATCGCGCGCTTCCAACGTACTATAACGCTCGTCTACTGGCACAATCCGCAAAGGATCTGCTAATCCAGCGGTAATTTTCTGTCGCCATTCCTTGGCGCTCGTTTGGTCTCCCAAGACTAGAAAAGAAATGGGATACTGCTGTTGAAGGCTTTGAATCGTCGCGATCGCCTCTGACGCTGGAACAACTTCATGGTAGTAGAGACAACGGTCAAGCCCCATAACAGCTAAACCGCACTTTTGACGACCTGGATCAAAGCCAAGAATAACAGGCTGGCCGGGGAGAGACGCGGAAAGAGCCATAGGAAGCAAGAGTAGAAATAGGGTAATGACTCAAGGTGAAACAGGCTGAGTGCTGAACAAAACCTGTCCATTCTGTACAGCAACTAGCTCAAGACGCGAAATTCCGGCAGTATAGGAGTTTTCAGCAGCAGCAACCTGAATTTCTAAGGGCTGGTTGTATTCTTCCACTTCTTTAAAGAACTTGACAACGATTTCCGATCGATCATCAGCAATGACGACTTGCTCAGGAAGAATGCCTGCCTGACGTGCCCTGAACTGAGCCGCTGCAATCACTCTCAGGATAAGTTCTGCTAAGGCTTCACTAGTCAAAGAAGTCGGATCGACAGGAGCAGATGCAACAATGCCGCCTCTAGGAAAGACTAGTTGGTTATGAATAGCGATCGCCCGAACCTCAATACAGGCATCGCCCGCTAAAACGCAGGGTTGCCCAACCGCGTAGTTGCGGGCAGAAAGAATCCGAATGACATATTCTTGACCGTCCTGAATTTGCTTAATGACAGGCTCAACTTCAGAATTAGGAATCCGAATGACTTGTCTGTTCAGATTAGGCAGGTCGGGGCGAATTCGCTGGAGTGCAAAGCGATTAGCTTGCAACAACACCTGGTTCACAAGCTGTGGGGCAGCAGTGGGATCGACAACTTTGAATGGAGGAGAGGAAGCAAGAACCTGGTTACGAAAGAGAGTCACGCTGCCGTCTCGGATGCCTTGTAAATCTTGGACTTCTTTCTCTAATTCAGAGCGCTGGCTAGCGAGGGCTAAAAGCTGAGTTTCGCGTTGGGCGATCGCCTGATCCCGGGCTAAGATTTCTTGATCGCGCTCAGCAATTTGAACTCTTACCTGATCTCGCTGTCGAATCAGATCTTGACGACCCGCTTGAAGCTGTTGTAATTCGGTGCGTAGGGTGGCAAGTTGGCTAGATACCGTCTGCAAGAAAGTTTGAGCTTGCTGAAAGCGATCCTGAGCCTGCTGAAAGCGAGCTTGAACTGTAGCCAACCGAGCTTGGGCTTGGTCAAGCTGGGCAGCGGTGCGAGCTTGGCGATCGTTGGCGGCTTGCAGAAACTCATTAATCGTTGCTAATCTTTTCCGAGCTGCTTCCTGCTTACGCCGAGCCGTTTGTAACCGCCGCTCAATTTGTTCTCGTTCTGCCTTGGCTTTATCTCGCTCCTCTTCAGCAACCTGCCGTTCTCGACGAATTCGCTCTAGATCAAAAACACCAGTGCGTAAATTATCACTCACTGCAAAGAGAATACCGAAGGTAGAAGCCGCAATAATTCCTCCTGTGAGAATAGTGATGAGAGTCGCTGTTTTTCGAGGGCGAAGATTAAATAGGGTAAGACGGGCTTTGCCTACACGAGTACCCAGGCGATCGCCCACAGTGGCAATGACTCCGCCTAAAATTAGAATTGCTGCAATCAAGACCAACCCAGTGGTCATTAGTATCTTTGAAGAAGTTCAGATCCAGACTACTGTATTCTGTGCAGTCTGATAGTGCTGTGTTGACATCCTAGTAAATTTTGAGTTAATGAAACTTCTCTGCTTGAGTAACGGACATGGAGAAGATGCGATCGCGCTGCGGATAATTCAGCAACTCCAACAACATCCTAACTGTCCTCAACTGGCGGTGCTACCCCTTGTAGGCGAAGGAAACGCTTACGCAAACCATGGCATTTCCATCTTAGGACAGGTCAAAACAATGCCGTCGGGCGGGTTCATCTACATGGATGGACGGCAGTTTGCTCGAGACTTGCAAGGAGGACTCGCCCAATTAACTTGGAACCAGATTCAGACGGTACGAGCTTGGGCAAAGGAAGGCGGAATGATATTGGCTGTAGGAGACATTGTGCCGCTGCTGTTTGCCTGGTGGAGCGGCGCACCCTATGCTTTTGTGGGCACAGCAAAGTCAGAGTATTACCTACGCAACGAGCAAGGGATTTTGCCCCGTGGCTCTTGGTTTGAGCAATTAGAAAGCGCTTGGGGTTCTGTTTATCTACCTTGGGAGCGCTGGTTAATGAGCCGTCCTCAATGTAAAGCAGTGTTCCCTAGAGATACATTAACCGCTGAAACTTTAGCTCAGTGGTCAATTCCAGTCTTTAATTTTGGCAATCCTATGATGGATGGATTGGAGCCCAGAGGGATTGATTTGAGGGCACAGGCGGGAGAATTAACCTTCGTTTTGCTGCCAGGGTCGAGAGTCCCAGAAGCTTATGAAAACTGGGAAATAATTTTGGAAGCAGTATCAAAATTGTTGAAAACATTTGGATCTTTAGAGGTATCAAAAACAAATCAGCCTTTGCTAGAATCTACTTACTCGTCTCTACGCTTTTTGGGAGCGATCGCTCCCACAGTTTCTCCTGCTCTACTCTGCCCCCTTCTAGAGCGGTACGACTGGACGCTGGTGTCTCAATCGATATCTCAATTGGATCTGACTTTTAAGCATGGGAATGCTACTCTACTGCTAGTCCTATCAGCATTTAATGACTGTCTGCACCAGGCAGATATGGCGATCGCCATGGCAGGAACAGCTACTGAGCAGTTTGTTGGGTTAGGAAAGCCTGCATTCATCTTGTCGGGGAAAGGTCCTCAGTTTACATCTACCTTTGCTGAGGCACAGACTCGCCTACTAGGAGATTCGGTGATTTGGGTTGAACACCCTGACCAGTTGCCTCAAGAGATTCAGGCACTTTTGCAAGATGGTCAACGTCTAGAACATATTAGTGAAAATGGACAGCGTCGGCTAGGTGAGCCAGGAGCATCGCAGCGTATTGCACGGCTTTTGTTGAAGCAATTGGGTGCGTTAAATTGATTTGCCTTGCGATCGAGTTCAAGTCTTACGCGATTTTAAAACAGACTACTACTGAATTAAATACTATTACCGACTGCTACTGAATCAAATACTATTACCAAATATCGGGTAATCAAATGTTACAAGAACAGAATTACAGACTCTTTTTAGACGAGGCGACGAAAAATGAGAACCGCAGAACTACTAGAACTTTATAAACAGGGAAATAGGGATTTCAGGAATCAAGACCTCAGGAGCAAGTCGTTTGTTGGGCAAGACTTGTCGGGGGCTAACTTAAGCGGATCTGATATTCGAGGCACAGATTTTACAAATGCGATTCTTCAAAATGTTAACTTTACAGGGGTTAGAGCCGGGCTCCTGCCCGTTCAGAAAGCAATCATTTTGATTACATCAGTTATGGCATCTCTTCTGTTGGGAGGCTTGGCGGGTTGGGTCGATGCCTTAGTGGAATTAGAGTTTCACAATAGCGACGGGTTTGGCGGAATTGCACCTTCTATTAGTGCTAAGTGGATTGTCCTGATTATTCTGCTAGTGTTTGGCTATGTTACTCAGCGTCATGGCATGGTGTCAGGCTTTAGCACCTTTACTGTGGCATTGGGGGTAGCTGTAGTGGGGGCATTTATCAGTACATCTTTTGTGTCGATCGCAGCGGCAATTGTCATTGCCATTACGGTTGTAGCTTTTATTGCAGTGGTAACAACGATTATTGTTATCTTGTCATTAACCGCAGCTTTGTCGATTAATGTGAACGCCGGAGCAATTGTTCTAGCTGCCTTTACGCCAACTTTTGCGCTGGTTGCCGTTCCATCAGCAGGTGAATCAGCAGTGGTTTTGGCGATCGCAGTTACGCTTCTAAGCGCTTACATTAGCTGGCGTGCATACCTTGGAGACGGACGACACACGGTATTGCAGACGATCGCCGCAGACTTTTCCACTCGTAACGGAACAAACTTTCGAGGGGCTAATCTAACTAATGCAGACTTTTCGCAAGCCAGGTTACAGGGCGCAAATTTCAATGATGCAATTTTTAAGCGAACTCGTATTACTAAAGCTATTTATGCAGATTCTACAGTTTAGGTTAAATCTAAAGACCACTCTTTAATAAACTGCCATTGGGTAAAAGTTGCTGCCTGTCCGCATGGTTGCTGTTGCTCATTCAAGACATTCCACAAAGTAACGTTTTCGATCCAAAACCGTTTCCCTGTGCTAGAAGCACGAACACCGCGATAGTCACTGATGTATCCCGTTTGTTTTGCTACTGCCAAAAGTCTTTCCCGTGATTCTTGGTCTATGGGGTCAGCCGATTGTCGAGAAAGCATTTGAGTGAAAGATTGCCAGTTCAATTCCCATAGCTCTAAGAGGATGTTTGAAAAGTCAGCTAGTCGGTAAAAAAGCTCTCTCAGTGTAAGCTGCGAATAGAAAGCACGCAGCACCGAGAAAGCAATATGAGTAAAGCATATCCCAGCAATCTGACTACTGG